>JABGOT010000083.1 GCA_018648985.1 Candidatus Ruthturnera sp. | reverse complement strand
AGTAATGCTTGCTGCCCTTCTATACCCACCTCTGGCAAGATGATTTGACGTGAGTATCTGAGCAGATCTTGATCGTTCATTTAAAATATTTATCCAGCTTTGGTGTGATTAACATTGTACAATAAGGTTGGTTTAGATTGTTATTATAATAATTTTGATGGTAATCTTCAGCTGGATAAAACACAGCTAACTCGGTTACTTCAGTCACAATATTATCACTTAAATTTTTAATAAATTGGTTGGTTTGGGTTTGCTGCTCATCACTTGTATAAAACACAGCAGATCGGTATTGCGTACCTTTGTCATTAGCTTGCTGATTAAGCGTAGTGGCATCATGCGTAGCGAAGAATACTGCTAGTAATTGCTCAAAACTTGTTTGAGATTCATCAAACTCAATTTTAACCACTTCAGCATGCCCTGTCGTACCTGTGCAAATATCTTGATAAGCAGGGTTCTGCGTTAATCCATTACAATAGCCAGATTCAGCATTGACAACACCATCAATACGCTGAAATATCGCTTCAACACACCAAAAACATCCACCGGCAAAATACGCTGTTTGCATGTATGATTAGACCCTTAATAAAATCCATAGTATAGCTGATGAGCGCACAAGAAGTTATTACACAACTCAAATCTTTTGCAACCTCTAAGCGCAAAAAGCAAAACGAATATTACTTTAAAACTGGTCCTGGACAATACAGTGAGTTCGATCAGTTTATTGGGGTGCGTACGCCACAAATCCGATTAATTGCCAAACAATATTATCGGCACATTAGTTTTAATGAAATCGACAAACTGATTAATCACCCTGTTCATGAAATTCGTTACTGCGGTTTGATTATTTTGGTTTATCAATATCAGTCTGGCAACCAAGAGGTAGTGTTTGACTATTATCTAAAAAACCTTAGTGCTGTCAATAACTGGGATTTGGTTGATTATTCAACGCCGCATATTATTGGCGATTATCTGTTTAAGCATCAAGACAAACGCTCACTGCTTTATGACTGGGCAAAATCAAACAGTCTATGGGAAAGGCGTATTGCTATTGTGGCCACTTTTGCCTTTATTAAACAAGGTGAGTTTGCACCAACTTTAGAGATTGGCAAGTTACTATTAAACGATAAAGCAGACTTAATACACAAAGCACTAGGTTGGATGTTAAGAGAGATTTATAAAAAAGACAGTAAAACTTGTAAGACCTTCCTTAGAGAAAACTACGCACAACTCCCTAGAACTACTTTAAGATATGCAATTGAACGCATGGATGAGATTGAAAGACAGTGTTATTTAAAAGGGAAGTTTTAGATGTATCAAATTAGTTTTTATGTGCCTGAAGCGGACTTGGAAATAGTCAAAAATGCGATGTTTGATGTGGGTGCAGGTAAGTTTGATAACTATGAAAACTGTGCTTGGCAAACTACGGGTATTGGGCAATTCAAGCCTATTGGTAACGCCAACCCCGCAATTGGTATGCTAGATGAACTTGAAGCGATTGAAGAGTACAAGGTTGAAATGATGTGTGTTGATGATAATTTACAGTTAGTCATTGAAGCTATGAAATTTGCCCATCCTTACGAGCAAGTGGCTTACACTGTAATAAAAATGGAAAACTTATGAATGCACCTTACGAACATGGATTTATGCTCAGCTTATTGGTCTTAGCCATTGGTGGCTTAATCTGGCTATTTACCCCGTTTATTCCTGCGCTATTTTTAGCCTTACTCATTGCAATCGCAACCTTCAAACAATACAATAAATTCCAACAAAAATTCTCAGATTCTAATGCCGCACTTTTGATAACGCTGTTAGTTACTGTTGTATTAATCCTGCCGCTGAGTTATATTTTACTAATTAGTGGATTAGAGATTTCAGCGTTAATCCAAACCATTAACACCGATTTTGATGCAGAAAAAAGCAGGCAAATACTTGATCAAACTATTTCTAGTTTGCCTTTATCCGATTCACTTAAAGTCACTTTAAATGCTGCACTTAGTAGCAATATGGAAGGGTTTTTAATCAGCATTAAAGATTTCTCTGTGGTGATTTTAAAAAGTATTGTGTCGCTGTCTTCTCACTTTATCTTCTTCCTAATTGTAACTGTGTTCTCGCTCTATTACTTCTATATCGATGGCAAGAATACAGTGAGACGACTAAAAGATTTGTCACCACTAGAAAACCACTTAGATGATATCTTGTTTAATCAATTTTCAAACTTGTCTATTACCTTGGTGGGCAGTGTCTTTATTATCGCGCTATTACAAGGCGCGGTGTTCTCCATTGGTGTGATGATGGTTGGCCTGCCTGTACTGTACTTTGGCATTGCTATGGCTTTGGCTAGTTTTATCCCAGTACTCGGTGGTTTGATTATTTGGCTACCTTTGAGCTTGTATCTATACGCGCAAGGGCAAACCACTGATGCAATGATTATTGTGCTGTTTGGTGCAATATTAATTGGCACAGTGATTGATCATTTTGTACGTCCAATGATTATTCAAAAGTTTTCAAAAAGTTCAAATCAATCTAGTGCACTGGATCACACATTAATCACTGTGTTGTCTACCTTGGCTGGCATTATGCAATTTGGTATTTTAGGATTATTCATTGGCCCAATCATTGCTGCGATGGCAATTAGTATTTTTGATGTGTATGCTATTAAATACTCAGACTCACTCGATCAGTCTTAAAATTCACTAATCGGGTATAATATTGTCTTTTTCTTAAAAGACTGAAATCAACTCATTATGCTAACAAAATTAGTTAAATTCTTAGAGAACAATCATCCAGATTCTAATATTAATGATTATTTAGATGCTAAATATTTACAATTAACACCGCCTCAGTTGAAGCAAATTGCAGATGCGTTAAATTCTGGCGAATTACAAATCAAACCAGCATCAAGTTGTTCTGCTGATCGCTTTATTTTTCACTTTGGTGGCACAATCATTTTAGTGCAAAAAGACATAACTGATTCATCGGCTGTTTATCAAGCAGAGCTTTCTTGGGAAACTGACTTTATGGCAATCCATTCAACTAGAAGCAAAGGCAAGGGTTTTTATTTTATTGCGTTTGAATTTGATGATGATTATCAAGTCACTTTAAAAGAAACAGATAAGCTTTTAGAAGATCAAGTTAGAAACGAAGAGCAAAACCAAGAGTTGATTAACAAAGCCATGCCGGTACTTAAAGGCTTTATGAGCGCTATCTCAGCGTAAGTTTAAACGCCTAACTGGGTCGCTTTTTTAAGTTTTGGCCCTGCTTTAAAGGTGACTACCTTTCTGGCTGAAATCATCACTTGTTCGCCTGTTTTAGGGTTTCTACCTGGTCTGGCTGATTTTTCTCTAACAATAAAATTACCAAAACTAGATAATTTTACCGACTCACCTTGGGCGAGTGATTTTTTAATCTCGTCAAAAAAATCATTGGTAATCGATAAAGCTTGATTGTGCGTCACACCAATTCTATCTACTAGTAAATCAGCAATGTCCTTCTTAGTAACTGACATTATCTTTGTGTGGCTGAAAATTTATCTTGCATTAAGGCTAGCACTTCATCAACTTTAGCGTTAACTTCGTCGTCACTCAATGTGGCTTCTAATGACTGATAAGTCAAATTAAGTGCTACACTCTTTTTGCCAGACTCGATGTTGTCACCAGCGTAAATATCAAATAAGCTCACACCGACAAAATGGGGTTGATCCATACTCTCAATACTGCTCATAAGGTCAGCAACTGGCGTTGCTTCATCCAATACTAAAGCAATATCTCTTGCAGACTGCTGATATGAAGAAAATGCCTCGTATTTAGCGATTTTTCCTGACAGGATGGCATCAAGGTCTATTTCAAATAAATAACACTTAGACAATGATAATTCTTTTTGCACCACTGGCGATAAAGCACCAATATAACCAACTTGTGTGTCATTTAATATAATCTTAGCAGTTTGGCCTTTTTGCAATGCTGAATGTTCAGCCACTTCAAACGAAAACTGAGTACCAGTTAATGCTAGCAACGACTCTAGATCTGCTTTGGCATCAAAGAAATCTAGAGGCTGAAGCTCAGTTGACCACTGTGCATCAAAACGATTACCTGATACAACGCCAGCTAATTTGTTAGATTGTTCATCTGCTTTAACACCGCCAAAACACAGGCCGATTTCAAAGAATCTAGCATCGGTATGACCACGTCTTTGATTGGACTCAACCGTTTGCAATAAGCCCGCCCAAAGCGATGAACGCATGGTTGACATATCGGCTGAAATTGGATTACTCAAAGTAATCTTTTTAGCTTCTGGATCAATTAAATTTTGGTATTTTTCTGAAACAAAACTATAAGTAATAACCTCTTGATAGCCACGACTCACTAATGATTGGGCAATATCGTATTTATCAATAGTCGCCTCAGAAGTAGCGTTAATATTGGCATCTAATGATAGTTTTTGCACGGGTAATTTATCGTAACCGTAAAGTCTAGCCAACTCTTCAATTAAGTCAGCCGGAATACGGATATCGAATCTAAAACTGGGTGGAATGATTGTCCAAGAGTCACCGGTCTTTTTACTAATTTCGAAATCAAGATTGGTGAATTTTTCTTCAATCCAATTAGCGTCTAACTCAAAGCCTAGGATTTTTTGAATCTTAGCTTGAGTAATCGTAATTGGTGTGAGCTCTGGCAATGCCTTTGTATCAACACAGCTATTAATATCGCTGGCTTCACCGCCACAAATATCGATGATTAACTGTGTCGCCCTATCCATCGCTGTTTCAGTAATGTTGAAATCTACCCCGCGCTCAAAACGCAATGAAGACTCAGTGTGCAAGCCATAATTTCTTGCTTTTCCAGCAATAGAAACCGGCTCAAAAAACGCGCTTTCTAGTAAGATTTGAGTTGAGTCATCTTGTGTAGAGCTACTCATGCCACCCATGACACCAGCAATCGCTAGTGGGGAATTATCATCAGCAATAATTAATGTGTCGTCTTTTAATTCAACACTTGATTCATTTAATAACTCGATTGTTTCACCAGCTTTAGCGTTTCTTACTTCAATAGCGCCATTGATTTTTTCCAAATCAAAAGCATGCATCGGTTGGCCTAACTCTAATAACACATAATTGGTAATATCAACGACTGGGGAATGTATCTGCTGGCCTGAACGTGTGAGCTTGTCAGCCATCCATTTAGGGGTTTTAACCGTGTTATCTATACCTTTGATAGATCTGGTTAAATACTTCGGGCAAGCTTGTGTATTGCTTACACTGGTATTGATGCTTGATACGCCTTGTGCATCAACTTCAAATTTAGGCATATTGAATGCCATGTTGTAATTAGCACTCACTTCACGCGCCACGCCTAATACTGAAAAACAATCACCACGGTTTGGGGTAATGTCTAGCTCGATAATATTATCATCAAGATCTAAATACTCTCTAATGTCTTGACCAACTGGTGCGTCATTGTCTAGCTCTGAAATACCATCTGACGAATCACTCATACCAAGCTCAGATTCTGAACAAATCATGCCGAATGACTCAACACCACGAAGCTTGGCTTTTTTGATTTTTAAGCCGCCGGGTAATTTTGCACCTACAGTGGCAACAATCACTTTTAAATCAGCACGAACATTGCTAGCACCACAAATAATTTGTAGGTTATCGCCAGCGCCGACATCAACTTGACATAAATTAAGCTTATCGGCATCTGGGTGTTTTTCACAACTCACCACATGGCCAACCACAACGTTGTCGAATGCAGGTGCGACAGATTCAATACCATCAACTTCAAGGCCAGCCATTGTTAACTGTTCAGCCAACACTTCGTCAGTTACTTTAGGGCTAATCCACTCTCTTAACCAAGATGTTGAAATATTCATTTGAACTGCCTCAAAAAACGAATGTCGTTTTCAAAGAAAAGACGAAGATCATTCACACCATAACGCAACATTGCCAAACGCTCAACACCCATACCAAAAGCAAGGCCGGTGTATTCTTCAGCATCAATATCAACTGAATTTAAAACATTCGGGTGTACAACGCCACAACCCAACACTTCTAACCAACCTGTTTTTTTACATACACGGCAGCCTTCACCACCACAGATAACGCATTCGATATCTGCTTCTGCGGAAGGCTCAGTAAATGGGAAATATGATGGGCGAAAGCGTACTTGAAGATCTTCTTTTTCAAAATAAGCACGCAAGAAGTCAATCAACAAGCCTTTAAGTTGTGCAAAATTAGCATCTTTATCCACAATCAAGCCTTCAACTTGATGAAACATTGGCGTATGTGTGATATCAGAATCACAACGATAAACCCGACCTGGTGCAATAATGCGCAGTGGTGGTTTTTTGTTTTCCATGGTGCGAATTTGCACCGGGGAAGTATGCGTTCTTAAGACCGTGTTTTCATCGAAATAAAAGGTGTCGTGCATGGCGCGTGCCGGATGATGCTCGGGAATATTAAGTGCAGTAAAATTATGAAAATCGTCTTCAATCTCAGGGCCGGTTTCTACCTCGAAACCATTTTTTGCAAATAAAGATTGAATGCGATTTAAAGTAATGGTGACCGGATGCAAACCACCCATCTCAACATTTCTACCTGGAAGAGAAACATCAATCTTTTCTTTTAAAAGACGTTTTTCTAATTCCAGAGTTTCTAAATGATTTTTTCTATCAGTTAATAGATTTTGTAACTTGACCTTAGCTTGGTTAATGGCTTCACCCATTTTAGGGCGCTCTTCTTTTGATAGCTTTCCTAAGCCTTTCAAAAGAGCGGTAAGCTCACCTTTTTTACCTAAGAACTTGACTCGTAAATCGTCAAGCTCTTTTAAGCTTTTTGCTGCGGCAATAGACGCCTTAGCTTGATCAAGAATCGTGTTAATCATTTTAGAATTGAATTTGGTAAAAGGTCATAGGATAGCCTACAACCTTTTTATATGATTTACTTAGCAGCTGCTGCGATCGCAGCCTTAGCTTGATCTGCAATCTGAGCAAATGCGGCTTTATCAAAGATAGCAATATCTGATAAAACTTTACGATCAATTTCAATACCTGCTTTGTTTAAGCCGTCAATCAGTCTTGAATAGCTTAAACCGTTATTACGCGCTTCAGCGTTAATACGAACAATCCAAAGTCTACGAAACTGACGACGTCTTTGACGACGGTCACGATACGCATATTGACCTGCTTTGATTACTGCTTGCTTGGCAACACGGTAGACTTTTGATCTTGCACCGTAA
>JABGOT010000087.1:5585-7369 GCA_018648985.1 Candidatus Ruthturnera sp. | reverse complement strand
GCTACTGATGAGTCTTTTTGACCGATAGCAACATACACACACTTAACACCCGTGTCTTTTTGGTTAATAATTGCATCAATCGCTACGGCCGTTTTGCCCGTTTGACGATCACCAATGATTAGTTCACGTTGGCCACGGCCAACTGGTACCATCGCATCAATCGCTTTCACACCAGTTTGAATTGGTTCATCAACACTTTGACGATCAATTACACCAGGTGCCATAATCTCTAATGGGCGTGCGCCTTGGGCTTTAATATCGCCTTTACCATCAATTGGCTTTCCTAACGCACTAACCACACGACCTAGCATTGCTTCACCAACCGGCACTTCCATCAAGCGATTGGTACATTTAACTGTATCGCCTTCAGAAATATGTAAATAGTCGCCTAAAACCACCGAACCAACTGAGTCTTGCTCTAAGTTCAATGCCATACCGAACGTGTTGCCCGGAAACTCTAGCATTTCACCAAACTGAACATCTGCCAACCCGTGAATACGAACGATGCCATCACTTACACTGATTACCGTACCTTCAGTACGTGCTTCAGCTGCAAAATCAAAGCCTTCTATTTGTTTTTTAATTAAATCACTAATCTCGCTTGCGTTTAATTGCATAACCCTTCCTCTTAATAAAATAAATTAATTAATTGACAAACGTGAACCCAGCTCATTTACTCGAGCCTTGATTGACAAGTCAATTACTTTGTCACCTTCTTTAATCACTACGCCACCCACTAGATTTTCATCTACTTCGGTGTCGATACTTACTGTTGTACTGTATTTATCAGATAAATCACTCACAATTTGTTTTTCTTCAGCAGCACTTAACTTATAAGCACTAATCACATGAAATGTCTTAGCATCACTACTAAGGTTGTTCATCATATCAAACAACTCAAGCATACTTGGCAATGCGCCAATACGACTGTTGTCTAACAACAAAGCAACAAAAGATGTTTCTTCTGTATTTAACGCCCTGCCTAAAATTAACCCAAACAATGCCACTACCGCTTGCGCTTTATTCTCATTAGTTGCGCTTGGCGAAGCAATAAATGCTTGCATATTTTCATCATTGGCCAATTGTGCGCCCGCCTCTAATACACCCCGCCAGTCTGAATGCGACTTATTCTGCTCAGCAATTTCAAAAACTGCGTTAGCGTAGGGTTTGGCGATTGTTGTTAGTTCCACTGATCAATCCTATAGTGTTTGTGACAATTTGCCCAACATGTCTTTATGCGTTTTAGCATCTACTTCTTTATCCAATACTGAATTTACACCTTGCATGACTAAATCAGACACTTGGTCTTTTAGCTCATTACGAACACGGTTAGCTTCTTGATCAATCTCTGCTTGTGCGCTTGTTTTGATTCTATCAGCTTCTTGTGAAGCAGTATCTTTAGCATCTTCAACCATCGTTGATGCTTGTCTGCCTGCATTAGCAATAATTTCAGCTGCTTGGTCTTTAGACTGATTAAGCATTTCTTGCGCTTTTTGCTGTGCTTCTTTATGCTCTGATAAACCACGTTCTGCTGCAATCAAACCACTTTCAATGCGCTTTTTACGCTCGTCCATGGCAGCAACAATTGGGGGCCAAATAAATTTCATGCAGAACCATGTGAACATGGCGAACATGATTAACTGGCCAATCATTGTCAAATTAATATTCATAGCTTAAACCTTGTGTGCTTTTAAATAAACAGTCTTTAACCGGCAACCGCAAATATGATATACATTGAGATACCTACCGCAATCATTGGTACCGCATCTACTAGACCCATTACG
>JABGOT010000087.1:0-5575 GCA_018648985.1 Candidatus Ruthturnera sp. | reverse complement strand
TTGCTTGTACTTCTGTCATTTCTTACTCCTATTTATAAAAAAATTAATGCTCTTTCTGATGAGCCATATCCATATACACAATTACCAAAGTCATAAAGATAAAGGCTTGTAGTAATACGATTAAGATGTGGAAAATTGCCCATGGCAATGATAAACTCCACTGGATCCAAAACGGTAATAAGGCGATCAAGATGAAGATCATCTCACCAGCATACATATTACCAAATAAACGCAAGGCCAAAGAAACCGGCTTAGCAATCAGGTTTACACCTTCTAAAAACAAGTTAAACGGCAACATCATTTTGCCAAACGGGTGAAACAAAAGCTCGCCTGCAAAACCGCCAGCGCCTTTTTCTTTGATGCTGTAATAAAGAATAAGAAAGAAAATACCAATCGACATACCAAAGGTTGCATTTGGGTCTGTGGTTGGCACCACTTTAAAGAATACATGGTGTGGATCTGCACCAAAGAAAACGCCAATTTGCTGCGCAAGATACGGCAACCAATCAACTGGCACTAAGTCCATCGTGTTCATTAGTACAATCCAGATAAAAGTCGTGAGTGCCAGCGGTGCAACCATTGGATTTTTGCCATTAAATGAACCGCGAACATTTTCATCAATAAATTCGATAATACTCTCAATAAAATTTTGAGTGCCAGAAGGGGTGTCAGCGGTCATCTTTTGACCAATACGATAAAAGAAGAATAAGAAAAACGCACCTAAAACAAATGAAACGCCAAGCGTGTCTAAATGGAATGCCATGAAACCCATGTCTTTAGCTTCTTGCGCAGTATGTGCCAATTCCCAAACGCCCGAGTCTGGGTTTTGACCATACGTCAAGTTTTGCAAGTGATGCTTAATATAGTCGCCAGAAGCAATAAGTCCGTTTTCTGATGCCATTATCTTTGTAAAACCTTATCCATTAAAAAACCAATTAATCCTAAAATTAAACCAATAATGAGTGCTTTTGAATTTAACCCTAAGTGAAAATGTCCCACTAAAGTTAAACCAACTACCATTGTCATACGCATTATCACGCTGTATGCCATCATCCCAACACTTGCTTGGACGCTCATTGTCGTTGCCTTTTGTTTGTTTGTATGCCGATTAACTAGCCATGTATTCATCAGGCTAGTTACCCCCCCATAGGCCGCAGAAACCCCCGTACCTAATGTGGAAAAATAAGCGATGGTCAATACAATGACCGTTAATTGAATCTTTGGCAGCTTACTTTTCATCGCCAAAACCTCAACATTACAAACCCACAAAATTGTGAATTATACCGTCTTGATAATAAAAATTAAAGCCGTTTTTTCTGAAAAATTTGTTTTATTGCCTAGTATTAATAAGTAACGATATTCTTATACACTTGACAACAACACCAACTCTATAAATAATGGCTTATTTTGAAACAAACTAACCGAGGAGAGAATATGGCACATATTGTCGTTATTGGCGCAAGTACGGGCGGATTACCTTTTGCCTATGATGCTAAAAAAACACTAGGGAAAGACCATAAAGTTACGGTAATTTCTAACAACCCTGATTTTAACTTTATCCCTTCTAACCCATGGGTAGCGGTTGGCTGGCGTTCTGAAGATGACATTAGTTTCGAGCTGGCACCACGTCTTAAGCGTAAGGATATTAACTTAATTGTTGGCGAAGCCACTGAAATAAAGCCGAACGACAATCAAGTCATGGTTGGTGATCAAGTGGTAGATTATGATTACCTAGTTTTGGCCACTGGCCCTAAACTGGCTTTTGATGAAGTAGATGGCCTTGGACCTGATGGGCACAGTGTTTCAATCTGTACAACAGCACATGCCAAAGTTGCCTCTAATGAATGGGAAGCATTCTGTAATAATGGCGGCGGCCCGATTGTGGTTGGCGCAGTGCAAGGCGCCTCGTGCTTTGGCCCAGCTTATGAATTTGCTTGTATTATGGACACCGACCTTAAAAAACGCGGCATTCGTGACAAGTGTCCGATGACTTTTGTCACCGCTGAGCCGTATATTGGCCATCTTGGCCTCGGTGGTGTTGGCGACTCAAAAGGCCTATTAGAGTCAGAATTCAGACAGCGTCATATTAAATGGATTACCAATTCAAAAGTTGCTTCGATCACTGCAGACACCGTAACCGTTGAAGAAGTAGACAGCGAAGGCGTCGCCATTAAAACCCATAAAGTTGCCACCAAACACACGATGATGTTGCCAGCTTTTAAAGGTGTAGATGCAGTAGCCAAGCTTGCTGATGTTGATGCGGGATATGTTAATCCACGGGGTTTTGTGATGATCAATGATTATCAACAATCACCGGTTAAAGACAATATTTTCTCACTCGGTGTGAATATCGCTATCCCGCCGGTTGAGCCAACACCAGTGATGTGTGGCACGCCAAAAACCGGCTACATGATTGAATCCATGGTGACTGCCGCTGTGCATAATATCGAAGAAATGATTGCTGGAAAGTCACCATCCAATATCCCAACTTGGAATGCGGTTTGTATTGCTGACATGGGCGATACCGGTGCAGCGTTTGTGGCCATGCCTCAAATTCCACCAAGAAATGTTACTTGGGCCAAAAAAGGTAAAATGATGCACCTTGCTAAAATCGCCTTTGAGAAGTTCTTTATTCGTAATATGAAAACAGGTAATTCAGAACCAGCTTATCAAAAATACATCTTTAAGATGTTGGGAATCGAGCGCTTAAAGAAAAAATAGTCAAAACTAAAAAAGCCGCTTATATTTGAGCGGCTTTTTTATTACGCGCTTTTTTCAATCATCTCTTCGGCTGCTGTGCGTGCCTTATCAGTAATAGTTGCACCACCTAGAATACGTGCAACCTCACTAATACGCTCATCAGTCGATAGCTGTTCAACGGTTGTTTGTGCGCCATCGTCTTGCTGGGCTTTGCTCACACGCAAGTGCTGATGCCCAAAACTAGCCACTTGTGCCAAATGAGTAATACAAATTATCTGATAATGCTCGCTCAACTGCTTTAGTTTTTGCCCCACCACCTCGGCCACCGCACCACTAATGCCGACATCGACCTCGTCAAAAATTAGGGTTGGGGTGTATTCACTGTCACTACTGACCACCGAAATCGCTAAAGATATACGTGAGAGCTCACCGCCAGAGGCAACTTTTTTCAAAGCTTTAAAATCACTGCCCATATTGGTTTTTACTAAAAAATCAACGCCTTCATTGCCGTTGTAATGAACGCCGGTTGCTTTACTTGGTAGATCGACTTTAACCTCACTGCCCGGCATGCCTAATACTTGCATGGCTTGTGTCACTGCGCTTGATAACTGTGTGGCTTTTTCAGTGCGTATTTTGCTTAGGCGCTTAGCTTGTGTTTGATACTGTTGAGTCAGCTGGTCTTTTTGCTGTTGAAAGCCATCCAGTGATGCGCCAGCACCGCCGATGGATTCTAACTCCGAAGCAACCCCTTCTCTAGCGGTAATTAACTCAGTAATCTGGCAATTATGCTTGCGTGATAAATCGTGTAATTCGCTCAACCTTGCTTCTAGCTCTTCTGTTGTTTGATCATCTACTGACAAACTAGACAAATAATTAGTTAGCTCATAAACGCTTTCTTGAGTTTGGACTTGTGCGCTAGACAATAATGCCGAGATTGGTGCCAACTTCTCGTCTGTTTCTGCGGCCAAGCCCAGCTCATAACTCAAACTATTCAGTTGCTCATTAACGCCTTGCTCTTGTTCAAGCTGGCCGAGAATGGCAGAGGCTTTTTCAATCAAGCTGGCTGCATTTGCACTGGTTTTAAAATCGCTCTCAATGCTATCTAGCTCCTCTTGAGTAAGTTCAGCGCTTTCTAATTCTTGCAATTGGTGTTGCAATAAAGTTTGCTGCTGTTGTTTTAAATCTTGATTACTACTCAACTCATCAATCTGATTACTTATAGCGTTATACTCGGCAACGATTGTATTGAGTTGAGCACAGGCCTCACTACTTTGCGCATAAGCATCTAGCAACTCTCGCTGTTGATCAGGGCGCAATAACAACTGATGCTCGTTTTGACCATGCATATCAATCAACAACTCGCCCACATTTTTTAATACTGACAATGGCACATTCACGCCATTAACAAATGCTTTTGATCGGCCATCACTGCTAATAATACGGCGCAAAACACACTCACCTTCATCTTCTAGTGACTGTTCTTCTAGGTAGTTTTGTATTTTTTGATGATTGGTCACATCAAATACTGCGCTGACTTCTGCCTTGTCTTTACCATGACGTACCAAAGTAGAATCACCACGCCTGCCCAATGACAAACTAAGTGCTTGTAATAAGATTGATTTTCCTGCGCCGGTTTCGCCAGTTACCGTAGACATACCTGGAGAAAACTCCAAGTCTAATTTTTCAACAACTGCAAGATTTTTAACCGATAGCTGAGATAACATAGTCGATATTACGCACTACTTAAAGCTTAGTACCCCAGTGTAGCTTTGAGCGAATAATCTCAAAATAATCGTAATTCTGCGGATGCAATAGATGAATAAAACTACCATGTTGACGCACACGAATATCTTGCCCAGTGGCAATTGCCACTGAAGTTTGCCCGTCAAAACTCACCGTTGCCCCTTCGTCAGAATCTTTTACACGTACTACTACTTCGCTACCGCCCGGTATTAACAACGGGCGATGACTCATTGTGTGCGGGCAAATTGACACCAGGCCAATCGCATTTACACCTGGGTGCATAATCGGGCCACCACTTGATAATGCATAAGCAGTGGATCCCGTTGGTGTAGTCACAATCAAGCCATCAGCGCGTTGATTGTTCACAAATTTATCATCGATGAACACATCGAATTCGATCATTTTTAAGGTTTCTTTACGGTGAACAACCACATCGTTTAAAGCCAAGTGTTGGTCTAACACATTTCCGTCTTCTTCAATTTGACACGACAACAAGCAGCGCTCTTCTTTGGTGAAATCACCATTAAGCACCTCAGTAACAAGACCCAACATATTGTCCACCGAAACATCGGCCAAAAACCCAAGATGGCCTAAGTTAATACCCAAAATCGGAATATTGTTATCCACAAAAGAGCGCGCAGTATTCAGCAAAGAGCCATCGCCACCCACCACAATAATCAAATCAGCTTGCTCAGCAATTTGCTCTGACTCAAGCACCACGCCCACGCCTTGTTGTTCAAGAAACGCGCTGAGCTCTTCAGCCTTTCCTTCGCTGACTGGGTCGTTTGGTTTAGTAATGATGCCAATGGTATTAAACATAGTTAATTTATTGCTGTTGATTTATTTAAAATAGCCCCTATATAACGAATACAAATATACATGAGTTGAGCATTAAAATGACAAAAAAGAAAGCACAAGAAGAAAGCGTTGAAAAAGTAGAAAATAAAAGCGTTGAACAAGCACCAGGCGATAATCAGGAAGGTGACTTACAAGCGCAATTAGAAGAAGCGCAACAATCCGCTAAAGACAACTGGGACAAGGTGCTTCGTAGCCAAGCAGAGATGGAAAACCTCAAGCGTCGCAACGCCAAAGACCTTGAGAATGCACACAAATTTGCCCTCGATGGTTTTGT
>JABGOT010000049.1 GCA_018648985.1 Candidatus Ruthturnera sp. | reverse complement strand
TTAACGGCTTTTGCAGGTAGCATTCTCAACACTTATGACAAGTTCGCTGTGCCGGCTTTCACGCCAGTTTTACTTAATATCTCTATGATTTTAAGCGCGGTATATTTATCCCAATACCTAGAAACACCTATTATGGCTCTAGCTTGGGGTGTGTTGATTGGCGGTATCGTGCAATTATTATTTCAAATCCCTTTCTTAATTAAAATTAGAAAACTACCACGCTTGGCACATGGCGACCACCCCAGTGTTAAAACCTTAAAAAAACGCATGTTACCGGCGTTATTTGGCGTTTCAGTTTCACAAATTAACTTGCTAATTGACACTATGATTGCCACTGTTTTGGTTAGTGGTAGCGTGTCTTGGTTGTACTATTCTGATCGTTTACTAGAGCTCCCTTTGGCGCTTATTGGTATTGCTCTAGCGACTGTTGCTTTGGCAAAGTTAAGTAAACATTACGCCAACAAGGATGAGCAAAAATTCACTCGTACAGTTGACTATGCGCTTAAGGTTGGCTTACTACTCGGCGCACCAGCCTGTGCTGGATTATTACTGCTGGCCGAGCCGTTGATTATTACTTTGTTTCAATACGAAGAATTTGACGCCTTTGCAGCGCACATGTCGGCTCTAAGTTTGACTGCTTACGGATCAGGGCTTATGGCTTTTATTATGGTTAAAATTTTAGCGCCGGTATTTCTTGCTAGAGGTGACACTAAAACCCCAGTCAAGGTCGGTGTGATTGCCATGGTGTCAAATGTATTTTTAAATGTGATTTTTGCCTACTATTATGCACATGTCGGACTGGCAATTGCCACCTCAATCTCTGCTGTGATTAACGCGTCTTTGCTTTATTATTATTTAAACAAGCAATCTATTTATCAATTTTCTGATGATTTAATTAAACTATTTTTAAAAGTGTTATTAGCAAGCTCTATAATGGTCATTTTTATTTTAAATTTTTCTAACGACATTAATTTTTACTTAGAAAATGGCGTCTGGCAACGCATCACTTCTGTTGCAAGTACAATTATTGCTTCAGCAGCTTTGTACTTTGCTTGTCTGCGTCTATTAGGCATCAGGATAAAACAACTATGAATACCGTAAAATGTGTGAAACTAAACCAAGAACTCGAAGCCCTAGATAGAGCACCCTACCCTGGTGAGCTAGGCAAAAGAATTTTAGCTGGTGTCTCCAAGCAAGGCTGGCAATTATGGCTAGATCACCAAACCATGCTTATCAATGAGAACAACCTTAATATGCTTGATGAAAAGGCGCAAAGCTATCTGAAAGAACAGATGGAAAAATTCTTCTTCTCTGAAGATGGTGCTGATGATATTCAAGGCTATACCCCTAGCAATTAACCCATGGCTAATCTATTTATTATTGCAGCCCCTTCTGGTTGTGGAAAAACTTCTTTAGTTAAGGCATTGATTGAGAAAGTCGATAATTTATGTGTATCAGTATCTCACACAACACGCGCTGCTCGCCCAGGTGAAGTGCATGGTAAAAACTACTTTTTTGTTTCTAAAGAAGCTTTTGATGAAATCAGCAGTAATGATGGATTTATTGAGTCTGCCCAAGTGTTTGACAACCATTATGGTAGTGCTAAACAAACTGTTAAAGACCTACTTCAGCAAGGTCAAGATGTTATCTTAGAGATTGATTGGCAAGGCGCACAACAAGTTAAAAAAAGCTTTAAAGATGCAATCGGTATCTTTATTTTACCGCCATCAATATCAGCCTTAAAAGAGCGTCTAACCGACCGAGGTCAGGACGATCAAAGTATTATTGACAGAAGAATGCAAGATGCTGTTAGTGAAATGCAACATTTTGATGAATTTGATTATTTGGTTATTAACGATGATTTCAACATCGCCTTGAATGATTTAACCCACATTGTCTATACACAACGCCTTGGTTTGGCTCAACAAACGCAACAGCATCAAGACTTACTCGAACAGTTGATATAACACGTAAATTGCGTATAATATCACTCCTTACTAATATTAATCATTAGTTATAAATATATATATGAGTCAAGACTTTGCCCTACCCACTGTTAGAACTTCAAGTTCATTAGAAGTTCAAAAATACCCTCCGATCCTTACCCCGGAAGAGGAGCATGATTTAGCAATTGAACTTTACGAAAATCACGACCTTAGCGCCGCAAGAAAATTAGTTTTGTCACACATGCGTTTTGTGGCTTTTATTGCTCATGGTTACAAGGGTTACGGTTTAGAGCAGGCAGACCTTATCCAAGAAGGTACAATTGGCCTAATGAAGGCAGTGAAACGCTTCAACCCGCACAAAAAAGTACGCCTTGCTTCTTTTGCAGTGTATTGGATCCGCGCTGAGATTCATGAGTTTATTTTCAAAAATTGGAAAATTGTTAAAGTAGCCACTACTAAGGCGCAACGCAAACTATTTTTCAAACTTAGAAAAGCCAAAGCACACATCTACAATTCGTTAAACGAATCACAAGCTGATGAAATTGCGAATGATTTAGGCGTGCGTCGTCAAGACGTACTCGAGATGGAGTCACGCCTACAGTTTAATGATGTGGCTTTTGAGATTTCAGATGATGAAGACTCTTCTGCACCTGCGCATTATTTAACTGACAACAACACGCAAACACCTGAGCAATTATTACTCAGCAATGACACGCGTAAAAACCAACAGCAACAGCTTTACCAAGCACTTTCATCATTAGATGCAAGAAGTTTGGATATTTTGCAATCTAGGTACTTGAAAGAAGAAAAAACGACTCTGCATACATTAGCAGACAAGTACGGTATTTCTGCCGAGCGGGTCCGTCAACTTGAAAATAAAGCCATGCAAAAGCTTAAAACTTCTTTAGAAGCGCAGCCAATCTAAATATGTTACCTATTGAGTAAAAAAAGCCTCGTTTTAACGGGGCTTTTTTTGGTATGATGTTTTGCAAAATATTCTTGGGTTTGTAATTTATGAGTAACTATGACGCTTCATCAATTGAAGTCTTAACCGGGCTAGAGCCAGTACGAAAACGCCCCGGTATGTATACCGATACCGAGCGCCCAAATCACTTAGCTCAAGAGGTAATTGATAACAGTGTTGATGAAGCAGTTGCCGACCATGCTTCTGTAATTAAGGTTGTGCTTTACAAAGATGGATCCTTATCAGTGGAAGACAATGGTCGAGGTATGCCAGTTGACATCCACCCAAAAGAAGGTAAACCTGGTGTTGAAGTAATCCTAACCAAGCTACACGCTGGTGGTAAATTTTCTAATGACTCTTACCAATTTTCAGGTGGTTTGCATGGCGTGGGTATTTCAGTAGTTAACGCCCTATCAACTTCGGTTGAAATTTGGATTAAACGCAATTCAGAAGAACACTATATTACTTTTGCCGACGGCTTTAAAAAAACTGATCTAGAAAAAATTGGCAGTGTTGGTAAGCGTAACACAGGCACTACCGTTAAATTCAAACCGGACGCCCAGTTTTTTGATACGGTTAAATTTTCAGCCACAAAACTCCGTCATAACCTTAGATCTAAAGCTGTTCTTTGCCCAGGACTAGAGGTTAATTTTTACAATGAAGTTGACGATACAACTGACAAATGGATTTACCAAGAAGGCCTTAAAGATTACTTATCTATGGCGCTGGATGGTCTTGATTGTTTGCCGGCCACTCCTTTTGTGGTTGATTTTGCCTCTGACGAACAGCAACTCAATTGCTCGTTAGCTTGGACTGAATACAACACTAATGTTGTGGCTGAAAGCTACGTTAACCTTATTCCAACCACCAATGGTGGTACGCATGTTAATGGCTTACGATCAGGCCTGACGGATGCATTAAAAGAGTTTTGTGAATTCAGAAACCTATTGCCTAAAAACATCAAGCTCACGCCTGACGATGTCTGGCAAAAAATCGCTTACGTCTTATCCATCAAAATGTTGGATCCACAATTCTCCGGACAAACCAAAGAGCGCCTATCTTCAAGAGAAAGCGCTGGTTTTGTTACTGGTGTGGTTAAAGATGCTTTTAGTTTATGGTTAAACCAACACACCTCTGTTGCTGAAAAAATCGCTGAATTAGCGATTATGAATGCACAATCGCGTTTAAAAACAGGCAAAAAAGTTATTCGTAAAAAGATTGTTAGTGGCCCCGCCCTACCAGGAAAATTATCAGATTGCACCAGTATCGATCTCAATCAAACTGAGGTGTTTTTAGTTGAGGGTGACTCAGCTGGTGGCTCTGCTAAGCAAGCGCGTGACAAAGAGTATCAAGCCATTCTACCGCTTAGAGGTAAGATTCTAAACACTTGGGAGGTAGATTCTGAGCAAGTATTAGCCAGTAATGAAATACACGATATTAGCGTTGCCATTGGTCTTGAGCCTAACTGTGAAGATCTGACTGGCCTTAGATACGGGAAAATTTGCATCCTTGCAGATGCCGACTCTGATGGCGCGCATATTGCCACTTTGATTTGCACCTTGTTTGTTAAACACTTTCCAAAACTGGTTAAAGAAGGCCATATTTATGTTGCTATGCCACCTCTATACAGGGTGGATGCCGGCAAGCAAGTACACTACGCATTAGATGACGGTGAAAGAGATGCGATTATTCGAAAAATTGAAAGCGAGAATAAACGCGTTAAGATTCAAGTTCAGCGCTTTAAAGGCTTAGGTGAGATGAATCCTTCTCAACTTCGAGAAACCACCATGTTGCCTGACACTAGGCGCCTCATTCAGCTTACACTAGAAAACCCGCTGCAAGTTTTTCAAACCATGGATATGCTATTGAGTAAAAAACGCGCACCGGATCGTAAAAAATGGCTAGAAGAAAAAGGCAATTTGGCCAATGTCTAAGGCAGTTGTCTTACTTTCTGGCGGTCTAGACTCTACCACTACTCTCGCTATTGCAAAATCTCAAGGTTTTGAGTGCTATGCATTAAGCTTTGATTACGGGCAAAAGCAAAAATCAGAGCTCAATTCAGCCACTAAAATCGCCAAACAATTTGGTGCTATTGATCACAAGATTATGAACATCTCTTTGTCGGACTTTGGCGGCTCAGCACTCACTGACGACAACATTGACGTACCTGAATTTAAAGAAAGTGACGAAATCCCCATTACGTATGTGCCGGCGCGAAACACTATCTTCTTATCTTTTGCCATGGCTTGGGCTGAAGTGCTCGATTGTCAAAATATCTTTATCGGTGTTAATGCGCTTGACTATTCAGGCTACCCTGATTGCCGACAAGCCTATATTGACGCCTTTGAGAGTATGGCTAATTTAGCCACCAAACAAGGTGTTGAAGGTCAAAAGCTTTCTATCGTCACACCATTAATTGATCTCAATAAAGCTGATATTATCAAAAAAGGTTTATCTTTAGGGGTGGATTATTCACTCACAACCACCTGCTATCAAGCTAACGACAAAGGTGAAGCCTGCGGTATTTGTGATGCTTGCGAATATAGAAAAATCGGCTTTAAGTCTGCTGGAATTTCTGACCCCACTCGATATCAATAAATATTTTAAATTTAGTCTTGCATTGGCTTTGTTTAGAGATAAAATAATAGTTTTAAACCTATTAAGGAAATGACAAATGAGTATTGAGGAAAGAGTAAAAAAAGTTGTATCTGAGCAATTAGATGTAAGTGGTGATATTGATAATAACGCTTCATTTATCGATGACTTAGGTGCAGACGAGTTTGACTGTGAAATCCCTGACGATCAAGCAGAAAACATTACAACTGTTCAACAAGCAATCGACTACGTTAACAACAATTTGTAATTTCCGTTTAGTCAAATAAACGAATAAGGCGCTTTCTTCTTTGAATTAGGCGCCTTTTTTATCTGTTATAGAGAAATATTATGAGCAAAAGAAGAGTAGTAATCACTGGTATGGGCATTGTTTCACCTGTTGGCAACAGTGTGGAAGGGTCTTGGAAAAATATCCTTGCAGGAAAATCAGGCATTAATTCACTCACTAATCTTGAAACCGAAGGCCAGTCAGTAACCTTCGGCGGCTCAGTTAAAGATTTTGAAATTACAGATTATCTTAAACCCAAAGACGCCAAAAAAATGGATACCTTTATCCACTACGGTATGGCGGCTGGTATTCAAGCCATTGAAGATTCTGGTATTGAAGTTACTGAAGAAAATGCAGAGCGCATTGGTGTGGCTATTGGCGCAGGTATCGGTGGCTTAGGCACGATCGAGCGAACAGCAGATCTTTTTAGAGAAAAAGGCGCTAAGCGTATTTCACCTTTCTTTGTACCCTCTTCTATCATTAATATGATCTCGGGCAACCTATCGATCAAATACGGCTTAAAAGGCCCTAATTTCGCCATTGTGACCGCTTGTACGACTGGAACACACAATATTGGTGATGCCTCTCGTTTGATCGAATACGGCGATGCTGATGTGATGATTGCCGGTGGTGCAGAGATGTCAACCACTAATTGTGGCTTAGGTGGCTTTGCAGCCGCTCGCGCACTCTCTACTCGTAACGACGATCCAGCAACCGCCTCTCGCCCTTGGGATAAAGACCGAGATGGCTTTGTACTAGGCGATGGTGCTGGCGTTGTAGTGCTTGAAGAATTTGAGCACGCCAAAGCACGTGGCGCCAAAATCTATGCTGAAGTTTCAGGCTATGGTATGAGTGGTGACGCTTACCATATGACACTACCTTCAAAAGGTGGCGAAGGTGCGGCGCGTTGTATGAAAAATGCCATGCGTAATGCTGGCGTTAATGCTGATCAAATCGACTATATTAATGCACACGGTACTTCAACGCCAGCAGGCGATCAGGCAGAAACAGATGCGGCTAAATTAGCCTTAGGTGATCATGCTTATAACATTGTGATGAGCTCTACCAAGTCAATGACGGGTCATTTATTGGGCGCTGCTGGTGGTATTGAGGCTATCTTTACAGCGTTAGCTATTAGAGATCAAGTTGCTCCACCAACGATTAACATCATCAATCAAGACCCTGATTGTGATTTAGATTATGCTGCTAACGAAGCTCGAGAAATGAAAATGGATTATGCTATTTCTAACTCATTCGGCTTTGGTGGCACGAACGGTACGATCTTACTTTCTAAGGTTTAGCCTTACTTTTCAACCGTTAAATCAACGCCTTTAATTTTGTCAGCATCACTGACTAGTTCTGCGCCAAAATCATAAATTTTTACCGCACCGTTTTGTACGCTACTCATTGCCGCTTCTTTGTTGATTACTAAAGACCAACTCTCATCCGTTGATTCAAACTGAATCGCACCACCAATTAACGCCAATGCCACAACCACACCTAATAAAAATTTAATCATGATTCAAACCTTTGTTGTTTAATAATAAAAATGATTTTACCTACTTAAACCCAGCAATACCGTTTGATTTAAGTAGCGCC
>JABGOT010000097.1 GCA_018648985.1 Candidatus Ruthturnera sp. | reverse complement strand
ATTCCGGCCCCGGGCACCATCTTTCGTTTTATAATTAACGTATTCAATAAATAATACTTAATTATGCAAAAACACATTATTTCGACTGACAAAGCACCGCAAGCCATTGGCACCTATTCTCAAGCTGTATGCGTAACTGGCGGCTCAACTATTTACCTGTCTGGGCAAATACCTTTAGTACCAGAAACCATGGAGATGATTGAGGGCGGTATTGATGCACAGATCAATCAAGTGTTTAAAAATTTAACCGCTGTTTGTAAAGAATCTGGCGGTAGCCTTAACGACATTGCCAAACTGAATATTTTTTTAACTGATTTGAATAACTTCCCCGTGGTTAATGAAATTATGGCCCAATATTTTGACGAGCCCTACCCTGCACGAGCGGCAGTTGGCATTAACGAACTACCCAAAGGTGCACAAGTAGAAATGGATGGAGTAATGGTGATAGAGCCGTGCGACTACACGTTCTAAAAATACATCTTTAAAAATGCATAACTTATCTGATCCGATTATTTCGCTCAACGGATTGGGCCCAAAGGCGCAAGACAAACTCAACAACATCGGCATTTACAACTTGGAACATTTTTTGTTTCACTTGCCACTTCGTTATCAAAATAAAACTAAATTTACCTCACTAGATGATGCACAATCTGGGTCTGAGGTGTTGGTACAACTCATGATTGACCGCATTGAAGAAGCGGCAACAAGACAAAGGCAGTTGTTGTGTTATTTGTCTGACGAGAATAATCGAACATTACTGTTACGATTTTTCCACTTTAATCAGTACCAAAAACAACAACTTGTTCGTGGCGACATTATTCAATGCTTTGGTGAGATTAAAATTGGGCGTGACGGCTTAGAGATGCACCATCCAGAGTATCGTCTTATTTCAAAAAATCAACCCAATCTTTTAGAAAAAACACTCAGCCCTATTTACCCACTCACGGGCAATATTCACCAAGCACAACTCAAAAAATGGATCAACGTTGCGCTAGAAACTTTAAAGAAATCACCACTCAGTGACAATTTCGAAAATTTGGCAAAAAACTCAATGCCATCACTCAAGCAAGCCCTAGAAACACTGCACCACCCAAAAGAAGGGGAGAATATTGATCAAATTGCCGAATTTAGGCATATTTCACAGCAAAGACTCATTATTGAGGAGCTTTGTGCGCAACAACTAAGCTTACTCAAGCTCAAAAATGAACGCAAAAGTAAAATTTCCAATATTTTTAAAATTTCTAATTCATTGTCTAAGCAATTATCCAAAAATCTTGGCTTTGAATTGACCAATGCACAGCAAAAAAGCATTGATGAGATTAATACAGATTTAGCTTCAAACCATCCAATGCTTAGATTGTTACAAGGTGATGTTGGCTCGGGAAAAACCATTGTTGCCGTTTTTGCTTGTTTGCAAGCGGCAGCAAATGGATTTCAAACTGCCGTTATGGCACCGACTGAAATCCTTGCTAGTCAACACTTACAAGGATTTTTAAACTACCTTGAACCACTCGGCATTAAAGTGGCTTTTTTAACTGGATCACAAAACTCAAGTGAGCGCTCTGAACAGTTGGAAAAAATCGAATCTGGCAGTGCACAAGTGGTGATTGGCACACATGCCTTATTTCAAGAATCGGTTAAGTTTAATAAATTAGGCTTGGTGGTGGTTGATGAACAACACAAATTTGGCGTACATCAGCGCTTATCTTTGGCGCAAAAAGCACATAACACACCGCATCAACTAGTGATGACCGCCACCCCTATTCCAAGATCACTGACCATGAGTGCGTATGCTGATTTAGACTCATCGATTATTGACGAACTGCCACCGGGCAGAATGCCAATTAAAACCATTGCGCTGAGCAGTGAACGCAAGGGCGAGGTGATTAAGAAGATTAAACAAGTTTGCGGTAGTGGCAACCAAGTTTATTGGGTCTGTACACTGATTGAAGAATCAGAAGCTTTACGCGCCGAATCCGCCACCAATACACACCAATATTTGCAAGAAAGTTTACCCAGCCTATCAGTAGTGCTGATTCATGGCAAGATGCATAAGGATGAAAAATCTGAAATCATGGATAAATTTTCCCAAGGTGAAATCCATGTACTGGTAGCCACTACAGTGATTGAAGTGGGTGTGAATGTACCGAATGCATCGCTGATGGTGATTGAAAATTCTGAAAGATTGGGGTTAGCGCAACTACATCAATTACGCGGTCGTGTTGGTCGTGGTGCTGATGCGAGTATTTGTATCTTAATGTATCAAGCGCCATTAAGTGCCAATGCCACAGAGCGACTCGATATCTTGAGACAAACTAACGATGGCTTTATGATTGCCAATAAAGACTTAGAATTACGTGGCCCAGGCGAGATTCTGGGCACGCAACAAACCGGTATTGCAGACATGAAAATCGCCAATATCGTGCGAGATGGTTACTTACTCAAACAAGTGCGTTATTATTCAGAACAGTTTTTAAACCTTAGTGAGGACAATCAACAAGCGCTAATTAATCGCTGGATTACTGATGACAAATCCCAATATGCGAATACTTAGCTTAAAATAGCGCCATGATTGACACACAAGATTTAACATGGCAGAGCTTGGACCAGGTACGTAACGTGCCTGACGCTGTTGTGCATTGGCTTGATGATGATCAATCATTGACCGCCAAACTCAAAAGAAAATTTGATAATTTTTCGGTAAATGTGCTTTTACAAACACAACTCGAGCCTCATCAAAATGAAGTTGCTGTACTTGGCTTTACAGGTGACGCTATCATTCGAGAAGTAGAATTACTAGGCAACAATCAAGTGATGGTTTTTGCGCGTTCAGTCATACCAGTAACAAACGACACAAAAAGCTTACTAAGTATTGGCTCAAAGCCTTTGGGTGAAATATTATTTAACGATGCTAGCATCACACGTGGCCCATTACAAGTTACCCATACTGGCAGCACTTGGGGAAGAAGATCAACCTTTACCATTGGCACAACCAAACTTTTGGTTAGTGAATTTTTCTTAGAATCTCTCTATGCGTGATCAAATCTTTACCAAAGCAAACGACTTAGTCAATTTTACTTTTGACAAGAGTGTTGCTAACGTATTTGACGATATGGTTAGGCGATCAGTCCCAGGCTATCAAAGTATGATTGAAATGATCGGGTTGATTGTTAAAACCTATGGTCAAGACAACACCAATTATTACGATCTTGGTGCATCTACCGGCGCTGTCACTTTAGCACTGGGTTTAAATAACCCGCATCAACATAATCGAATTATCGCTGTGGATAATTCGATTGAAATGGTGAAAAAATGCAAGAATAATCTTGATGGTAAAATATCAAACTTTGATGTTATTTGCAGCGATATTAATGATATAAGTTGTGAAAATTCATCTATTGTTGTTTTAAATTTAACCTTACAATTTATTCCAGTTGAACAAAGACAAGCCTTAATTAATAAAATATATCAAGGCTTAAACCCTGGTGGTGTATTGATTGTTTCGGAAAAAATTCATTTTGACGATCCCAAACAACAAGAAAAAATAACCAAACTACATTTGGACTTTAAACGTGCCAACGGCTATAGCGAATTAGAGATTGCTGCCAAGCGCCAATCAATAGAAAATGTATTAATTACTGACAATGAAAAGACTCACTTTGATCGGCTCAATTCTGCAGGTTTTAGCCAAAGCTTGTGTCACTTTCAGTGTCTTAATTTTGCCTCCTTTTTAGCGATTAAATAGCGGTAAAATAAGCCTCATTATGTTACTAATGATTGACAATTACGATTCGTTTACCTACAACCTGGTGCAGTATTTTGGCGAGCTGGGTCAAGTGGTTGAAGTGCATCGCAATGACGAGATCACCGTGCAAGAAATTGAAGAACTTAACCCTGAGTTTTTGGTGATTTCTCCAGGTCCTTGCACACCAAATGAAGCGGGAATTTCTATTGAAGCCATTAAACACTTCTCGGGCAAGGTGCCGATGCTGGGTGTTTGCTTGGGTTTTCAAGCTATGGTGCAAGCCTTTGGCGGTAATGTTGTCGGTGCCAAAAAGATTATGCATGGCAAGATATCCCCTGTACACCACAATAATCAAGGCGTATTTACCGACTTAAAAAATCCTTTAAATGCCACACGCTACCATTCATTGGTGGCTGAACAGTCTAGCTTACCTGATTGTTTTGAGGTTACTTCTTGGACCAAGGATGAGCAAGGTAATATTGATGAAATTATGGGCATTCGACACAAGGATATGCCAGTTGAGGGGGTGCAATTTCACCCAGAATCTATTTTGACTGAAGAAGGTCATAAAATGCTAGATAACTTTTTAAAAGGAAAAACATTGTAATGGAAATTTTAGAATTCTTATTAAACGACGATCAAATTTTTACCACGATTACGTTGGTGGTTTTGATTGCACTCTTTATTGGTAACATTGTTGCTGATAAACTCAAAAAATACGAAGATGTTGATGCCAATGGCGCCATTGCACTGATGGATGAAAAAGATTTGATTGTGCTAGATGTGCGTGAGAAGAAAGAACGCAAAGCCGGTTTCATTGCGAATGACATTCATATCCCCCTATCTCAAGTTAAAAACCAACTAGATAACCTAGACAATAGCAAAAAGATTTTAGTATATTGCCGTAGCGGCTCTCGTTCGTCACACATTGCCGGCTTATTAACTCGTAATAATTTTGAACAAGTGTACAATCTAAAGGGTGGTATGCAAGCTTGGCAACGAGCCAATTTACCGATTAAAAAATAACTGACAACTAAAACAAAAGATGAAAAAAAATATTATTTATTGTTCTGACGCTTGCCCATTTTGCCAAAGAGCTTATCAATTGCTTGAACGTAAAGGTGTTCCTTTTCAAAAAAGATACGTTAAAAGCCAGAATGATTGGAATGAGGTGATGGAAAAAACCGGTAGAAACACCGTGCCTCAAGTCTTTATTAATGGCACACACGTAGGTGGGTTTGATGACTTATCAGCTGCCGAGCAATCTGGTCGATTGGACGACATCTTAAATGGCTAATCTAGCCATTATTGGCGCTGGTGCTTGGGGTAGTTCTTTGGCTATTGCTCTAAGTACAAAATTTGACACAGTATATTTGTATGCCCACACTAAAACCGAAGTGACAAGGCTCAAGCCTCAGCACCACGCACTGCCTGTAGAATACTCTGATAATATTAAGATCTTAGCGGATAAATCAAACCTTGGTGACTCTGATAGTATTTTAATCGCTGTACCAAGTTATGGATTTTCTTCAACTTTAAATGAAATAAAGCCATTGATTAATGAAGCACATAAATTGGCCTGGGTTACTAAGGGTTTTGATACTGTTGAAAATTGTTTTTTACATGAGAGTTTTGAAAAAATTATTCCAGAGAAATCTGCTTGTGTGATTTCTGGCCCAAGCTTTGCATACGAGGTAGCAGACAACAAACCGACTGCTGTAGTTGTGGCCTCAAAAGATAAAAGCACCAGAGATTATTTTTCCGATCTAATTCAAACCAACTATCTTAGAGCTTATACCAACAAGGATATTGTTGGTGTTGAAATTGGCGGGTCGGTAAAAAATATTTTAGCCATTGCCGCTGGTATTGCATCTGGATTAGGCTATGGTATTAATACTCAAGCCGCATTAATCACCAGAGGATTGGCAGAAATGACGCGTCTTGGTGTTAGTCTTGGCGCCGACAAATCTACCTTTATCGGCCTTTCTGGACTTGGAGATTTGGTACTAACTTGCTCTGATGACTTATCTAGAAACAGAAGGTTTGGCAAGGAGCTGGCTAAAAATCACAATGTAGAAAATGCACTAAAAAATGTTGGGGCAACTGTTGAAGGGCTCAATACTCTAGATTTAATTTTATCTATTGCCACTAGTAATAAAGTTGAAATGCCTATTTGTGAACAAGTGTATTACGTAACCCAAGGCAAGGCTACACCTGTAGAGGCGGTCAACCACCTAATGTCGAGAGAACAAATTAACGAATGATCTTAGATCTGCTAAGACACGGTGAGCCCAAAGGTGGTCGCCTATATCGAGGCAACCAAGATGATGCGCTAACTGACAAAGGCTGGCAACAAATGCTGGATTCCACGCAAAATAAAACTTGGGATTTTATCGCCACTTCGCCACTTGTTCGCTGTGCTGATTTCGCCAAACATCTGTCTGCAACACAAGAAACCCCCTACCAAGTATTTGATGAATTTCAGGAGCTAGGATTTGGTGACTGGCAAGGTAAGAGTACTGCTGAAATCGGTCAAAATACCGTGGACCAGTTTAAAGCCAATCCTATTGCTAATCGCCCACCGAATGCTGAATATTTGCATGGTTTTCAAACTAGAGTTCTATCAGTATTCGAATCGATTATTCAAAACAAACAACAGTATCAATCTGTTTTAATTGTCGCGCATGCAGGCGTTATCAGAGTGATAAAATCGCATTTATCTCAATCACCTATTGAAAAAATGTTTACAATAGAAGTCATTTCTGGCTCTTGTGAACGATTTGAAACTTAAAATATTCCTAATTTTTTTAGTTATATCTTCCAGCCCAATTCATGCAAATGAATTTTGGGGGTTAGAATCTTGGATGAATTCAAAACGAGCACCTGACTTTGATAAGATCACAGATGTCAAAGAAAGAAAAAGAGCATTTTTTGACTACTTATTGCCAGAAGTACAGCGACAAAATTCTAAAATTATCGAGTTAAGAAGTCGAATCAAAAATGACCAAGTAAGTGCTAATAAAATGACAGCATTAAAAAAATATTACAAGTTCAAAGACGATGCAAGCATCGATGACTTGCTTGGTTCAGTTGATGTTGTGCCTACTTCGCTAGTTTTAGCACAAGCAGCTTACGAATCTAATTGGGGTAGATCAAGGTTTGCCAAATATCATCATAATTACTTTGGTCTTTGGTGCTTTAAAAAAGGCTGCGGCGTTGTGCCTTTAAGACGAAACAAAAATGATACTCATGAGGTTGCAAAATTTGCATCATTGTCTAAAAGTATCGCCTATTACATGCGCTCAATTAACCGGAACTCTGCCTATACAACACTCAGAAAAATTAGACAAAATAAGCGTGACACACAACAGTCAATTACAGGCACCGGACTGGCAGAAGGATTGGTGAACTACGCTGAAATTGGCTATGATTATGTCGAAACTGTGCAAGCCATCATTAGGCAAAATAAATTAGGACGGTACGACCACAAAATTTAACACAATAAAAAACCCGCATAACGCGGGTTTTTTTTTGAATAACGCTTGAAAGAAAATTAACGCTTTGAGAACTGCTCGCTCTTACGTGCTTTCTTGTGTCCAACTTTCTTACGTTCTACGATTCTAGCATCACGAGTTACAAAGCCTGCTTTACGTAATTCAGGTCTAAGATCATTATCGTATTCCATTAATGCGCGTGTCACGCCTAAACGAATTGCACCTGCTTGGCCAGTATCACCGCCGCCTTTAACTACAATATTGAAATCAAACTTATCTCTCATCTCAACTGTATCTAACGGCTGGTTAATAATCATTGAAGAAGTTTCACGACCAAAATATTCGCTCATTGGGCGTTTATTTACTGTGAACACACCTTTACCTTTAGTCATGTAAACACGAGCCACTGATGTCTTTCTTCTGCCTGTTGCGTAAAATGTTTCTGTCTTTGCCATAATA
>JABGOT010000050.1 GCA_018648985.1 Candidatus Ruthturnera sp. | reverse complement strand
ACGCTTTCAATGCCTTTTTGCGGTACAAATAACCCGCAACCCAATAGGCGATGTTTACCAATGCCTTGCTCTTGTAGTTTGACAGATTCTGCTTTACGTAAGTCAGCCACCATTAAAGAGCGTGTGTGAATAATGCCGCCAGGGGTGGTGATTTTTCTTTCTAGGCCAGACATCATTTTTTTGGGATGAATACCGAGCGCTTGTAGTTGATCAAAAGAAGTTTGCAAAAAATCCTCTTCGCTGGCGTCTTCATCACAAGCTACATATTTGGCAAATACGATTTGCATGTCGCTCATTAGTTTGGGCTCTAGTGTTTTTACAACTTTAACTTGATATTCGCCTAAATCGAGCGTTTTCCCTGAGAGCGACTGAATGTCACCCAGTCTTTCTTTAGGGATGCGTATGTTTAATTTTGAGCGTTTAGAAGGGTAGTAAAGGCCAGATTCGTGGTCTTGCTCCCAGCCATTGCCATCAGCTACGCTAATATCATGAATACCAGCGTCAACTTCATCTAACCAAGGCAATTCAACTAGTAACGCTTGCGAAAGTAAATAGGCGTGATCAATCGGCAGAACTTTAGAATGAATATTGAACACAGCATCTTGCACATCGTCAGGAAGCGTAAAATGTTCTTCTTTAATATCTTCTTGCCAAAACATGAGGATTATGAGCTATAAATTTATAATAGCGCTAATTATAAACGCATTAAACACATTAAGACCCAATACAAGTAATGGATAAATTACAGCAAAAAATTAATTACCAGTTTAAGGATGTTGACTTGTTAAAGTTGGCATTAACGCATCGAAGCGTTGGTAAGAACAATAATGAGCGATTAGAGTTTTTGGGTGATAGTATTTTGGGTGTGGTGATTTCTCGAGAGCTTTACAAGCGCTTTGATCATGTTGATGAAGGTAAATTGTCTCGTTTAAGATCTCACTTAGTTAGAGGGCAAACATTAGCGCAATTGGCTATAAAACTTGAATTATCTGATATTTTGATTTTAGGCTCTGGTGAATTAAAGAGTGGCGGTTATCGACGTGAATCTATCCAGGCAGACGCGGTAGAGGCGATATTTGGTGCGGTGTTTTTAGATTCAGATTTTGAAACAATTAATATTGTAATCCTGGATTTATACCAAACGTTATTAGATGAAATCAACCCTAACGATTCACTTAAAGACCCAAAAACCCAATTACAAGAATACCTACAAAAACGCAGCAACACCTTGCCAAGCTACGAGCTGGTTAAAACAGTTGGTAAGGACCATAACGCCGTATTTACCGTAAGCTGTGTTTTGCAAGATCAAGCAATACAAACTGAGCAATCAGCCAAAAGTATTAAAAGAGCAGAGCAGTCTTGTGCTCAAATTTTATTAGACAAATTAATCGCCTTATGAGTTTTCAATCAGGATTTATTGCCGTTATTGGCCGCCCTAATGTGGGTAAATCTACCCTTATTAACGAGTTGATTGGGCAAAAGCTGTCAATTACTTCGCACCGTCCACAAACCACACGCCACCGTATTCACGCGATTGATACCGCTGATAATTATCAAATGGTGTTTGTGGACACGCCTGGTATTCATATGGGCAATAAAAAAGCCATTAATTCTTATATGAATCGAGCAGCCAGCTCCAGCATGAAAGATGTTGATATGATTCTTTGGTTGGTTGAATCGGACAAATGGACCAAGGAAGATTCGCGAGTATTAGAGCATGTATCACAAGTTGATGTGCCAGTGATTTTGTGTGTTAACAAAGTTGATAAGTTAAAAACAGCGCAAGCTGTGTTGCCATTTTTAGAAAAAGTCGGGCAAAAATATCAAGCTACTGACATGTTTCCATTGTCAGCTTTTAGCAAGAAAGACACGGCTGCTTTAAGAGAGCTAATCCTAAAACATTTGCCAGAGCAAGAAATGATTTTTGATCCAGACTTTATTACTGATCGATCTGAAAAATTTGTGGTGGCTGAGTTTATTCGTGAAAAACTCATGCGCCATTTGGCCGATGAGTTGCCTTACGATATAACGGTTGAAATTGAACAATACGAATTAGACGGTAATATGCAACGTATTTCAGCGCGTATTTTTGTTGATAAAGCTTCACAAAAAAATATCGTGATTGGTAATAAAGGTGAAATGTTAAAACTCATTGGCACGGAAGCACGCAAAAGCATTGAAGGCTTTTTAGACAGAAAAGTGTTCCTTAAATTATGGGTTAAAGTTTCTACCGGCTGGTCAGATGACAAGCGCGCTTTAGCTTCATTAGGATACGACTAACTCCCAAGCAAGGCTTGGGAGAAACTACTAAATGGCTAGAGTTGACCTAACACCTGCTTTTTTGATTCATCGAAGGTCGTTTAAAGACAGCTCATTGTTGCTTGATTTTTTTACCCAAGATCATGGCAAGATTCGCTTAGTGGGCAGGGGGCTTCGTAGTTCAAAAACCAATATCCAGATGTTTCAACATCTTAATATCTCCTTCTCTGGAAAAGGGGAGCTTAAAACTTTGAGCCATTGGGAAGTGGATGACAGACCCAGAAACATAACAGGCGAAGCGTTAATTTTGGGTATGTATGTTAATGAGCTGGTTTCTCGACTGTTACACGAGCATGACCCGTATCCTGAATTGTTTGAATTTTACAAACAGTTTGTTAACCAGGTTTCTAATTTAGAGCAAGATACTCGATATTGGTCATTAAGATTATTTGAAAATAATTTATTATCAGAGTTAGGTTATGCACTTGATTTTTCACAAGATGTTGGTGGGTTGTCAATTGATAAAAATGCATTTTATGAATATCAACCGCAATCTGGTTTTAGCCAGAGTAGCATAGGTAAAATATCAGGAAATTTGTTAAATAAGCTACTATTAGAGTCGCTTGATGAGTTGCCAAATAAGGATCAATTAAAGGCATGTCGTGATCTGAATCGACAACGTTTAAGCTCGTTATTGGGCAACAAACCATTAAAAAGTCGCGAGTTATTTTTTACTAAAAATTGAGTTATTTATGAGTATTTATTTAGGTGTTAATATTGATCACATCGCTACGATTAGAGAGGCAAGAGGCACTAACTACCCCTCACCAATTGAAGGTGCGTTGTTGTGTGAAAAATCGGGTGCTGATAGCATTACACTTCACTTACGTGAAGATAGGCGCCATATTCAAGACAGCGATGTAGAAATTTTGCGCGATCAGTTAACCACTAAGATGAATCTTGAGATGGCAGCTACCGATGAAATGGTGGCGATTGCTGCAAAAATCAAACCGCAAGATTGCTGCCTAGTGCCAGAAAAACGAGAAGAACTAACCACCGAAGGCGGCCTTGAAGTTGCATCACAAATTTCCAGAATGCGTGATGTTTGCGCGCAATTGGCTGAATCAAAAGTCATTGTATCGTTATTTATTGACGCACAAAAAGACCAAATAGACGCCGCTAAAGAGTGTGGTGCGCCAGTGATTGAGTTACACACTGGGCACTATGCCGACACTACGGGTGCTGAACAAGAAAAAGAATTTGATCGCATTAAATCCATGGCAACTTATGCACACTCAATTGGCTTGCAAGTGAATGCAGGGCATGGATTAACCATGGAAAATACCACAGCAATTGCACAGCTACCTGAGATTGTAGAGCTGAATATTGGTCATTCAATTATTGCTAGAGCGGTGTTTATTGGTCTTGCAGCAGCAACACAAGAAATGAAAGACCTGATGCTGGGAGTTAGATCATGATTTATGGCGTCGGCACAGATATTATCAATATTGAGCGTGTTGAACACATACTCACTAAAAACAAAGATGGCTTTGTTAGGCGTGTACTTTCTGAGCACGAGCAAGCTCTATTTGCCAATAAGGGTGATAGTGCGTCGTATTGCGCTAAGCGTTTTGCTGCAAAAGAAGCTTTTGCTAAAGCATTGGGAACAGGTATTGGTAAGATTGTAAGCTTTCAAGATTTGACAGTGCGTAACAATGACAGCGGAAAGCCGTACTTTATCCCGAGTGAAAAATTACGTTTATATCTATTGAGTAAGAATATTAAACATGCACACTTAAGCCTGTCTGACGAAAAATATAATGCCGTGGCTTTTGTGGTGTTAGAGTCGGTTGTTGAAGATCAAGGCCAAACAGGTGAATACAATACAACGTTTTAAATCTAGTTAGTATAAGTCTAGTTTATATATTCGCCGTAGCCTGCTTTGTTTGCTTCGTGTTTAGTACCTATGCAGCCAAATTTAACAGCCGTTTGATAGCCAGAAATGGCTAGTGGATTTTGCTCAAGAATGGCAACTGGTGTTTTGTTCATTTTAAAGCGTTTAAGACCTTTGTTCATTTTCTTAACGCCATTCTGATTTAACCCTGCACAATTCTCATTGTAGTATTTAACCGCACCAACAACGACTAGCATCTCATTGGGAGATAGCGCTTTTGCGTTTAGCGTTATTGATAATAATAAAATTGTCAGTATTTTGTTCATGGTGCACATTATACCACAATCTATATTATAAATCAATAATATAGATTTGACACACAGTTAATTGCTGTAGTGGCATAGGTAATTAACACTAACATCGTCTTCTAATTTATAGACTTTGGTGAATGGATTGTAGGTCATTCCAATCATGCCTTTTAGGGTTAATGCTGAGTTTCTAGACCACTCATCCATCTCACTAGGCTGGATGAATTTATCCCAATCATGAGTCCCTTGAGGCAGGAGTTTGAGAACATATTCTGCACCAACAATAGCAAATAAGTAAGATTTTGGATTGCGGTTAATGGTGGAGAAAAACACCTGGCCACCAGGCTTTACTAGCTTGGCACAAGCTTTAATAATAGAGCTTGGATCAGGCACGTGTTCTAACATTTCAAGGCAGGTGACTACGTCAAATTTACCAGCATGTTTTTCGGCAAACTCTTCTACAGGGATTTTTTGATAATCCACATCAAGGCCTGATTCAAGCAGGTGTAATTTAGCGACTTCGAGCCCAGCTTCCGCCATATCAATACCAGTGACTTTGGCGCCTTCAGCCGCCATAGACTCACTTAAGATACCACCACCACAGCCAACATCTAAAACAGCTTTGTCTTTTAATGAGCCATTACAGCGCTCTTTAATATAATTTAGACGAAGAGGGTTGATGTCATGTAATGGCTTGAACTCAGAGTTTTTGTCCCACCAGCGTGAAGCCAGCTGGGCAAACTTATCAACTTCGTCAAAATCTACATTACTCATAGTGCTTGTACTACAGCTAATACTTCATCAACATGACCACCAACGGCAACCTTGTCCCAAGATTTAAGGATATCACCATCAGGGCTAATAATGAAAGTTGAGCGAACAATACCCATTTTTTCTTCACCATTTCTTTTCTTGAGTTGCCAAGCGCCAAATGCTTCACATAGTGTGCCATCTTCGTCAGCAATTAATTCAAATGGGAATGATTGATTTGCTTTAAATTTTTCATGGCTTGCCATGTCGTCTTTCGAGACACCATAGATAACAGTATTGGCGTCAATGAACGCTTGGTAGTTATCTCTAAAATCTTGACCTTCAAGCGTACAACCTGATGTTGCATCTTTAGGGTAGAAATACAGAACAATATTGCGCCCCTGATCATCAGGGATATTGGCGCTTAAATTGCTTGTTGCTTTGCAGCTGGTTGTTTGAACTTTACTCATAACGATCAATGTTTAATTTATTAAATAAAGGGTTTATTTTATCATAGAGACTGAACGGCTTCTAAGACCTCGTTAACATGGTTTTTAACTCTAACTTTATCCCAAGATTTTAAGATATCACCATTAGGGCTAATAATAAAAGTTGAGCGTACGATACCCATGTATTCTCTACCCATAAATTTTTTTAACTGCCATACACCAAATACTTCACACAGCTTGCCATCTTCATCAGAAATCAGTTCAAACGGAAACGCTTGCTTAGCTTTAAATCTTTCATGCTTTTTCATGTCGTCTTTCGAGACGCCATAGACAACTGAGTTTGCATCAACAAATGCTTGATGATTGCCTCTAAAATCTTGCCCTTCTGTGGTGCAGCCCGGGGTTGCGTCTTTAGGGTAGAAGTACAGAACAATATTACGTCCTTTTGTGTCTGGAATACTAACGTCTAAATTACTAGTCGCAGTGCAGGTAATGGGTTGAACTTTATTCATTGCTTGTATAATGTCGTGTTTAAAATCTTGATTTTATCACTACCATGAAGAACATCCGTAATTTTTCAATTATTGCCCATATTGATCATGGTAAATCAACCATTGCCGATCGATTTATTCAGTTTTGTGGTGGTTTGAGTGATCGTGAGATGTCATCCCAAGTGCTAGATTCAATGGATATTGAAAAAGAGCGCGGCATCACCATCAAATCTCAAAGTGTGACACTCGATTATCATGCAAAAAATGGTGAAACTTACCAGTTAAATTTTATCGATACACCGGGGCACGTAGATTTCTCTTACGAAGTCTCTCGCTCACTCTCGGCCTGTGAAGGTGCTTTGCTTATTGTAGATGCCTCCCAAGGGGTTGAGGCGCAAACAGTGGCTAATTGTTATACTGCACTCGATCAAGGCTTAGAAGTAGTATCAGTCTTAAATAAAATTGACTTGCCAGCAGCTGATCCTGAGCGAGTCGTGGATGAAATTGAAGATGTTATCGGTGTTGAGGCGCACGATGCCGTGCATGCTAGTGCAAAATCTGGCATTGGAATCGAAGACATATTAGAGCAAATTGTTGAGAAAATCCCAGCACCCGAAGGCAAGGTCGATGCACCTATTAAAGCCTTGATTATTGACTCTTGGTTTGACAATTATCTGGGCGTGGTGTCACTGGTTCGTGTGATTGATGGTGAGATTAAAGCCAAAACTAAAATCAAAATATTCTCAAATGGTAATGAACATTTGGTTGACGAAGTGGGTGTCTTTACGCCCAAACGTAAAAAAACTGAAAGTTTAAAAGCAGGCGAGGTTGGCTTCCTAATTGCCAGTATTAAGAATATTGATGGCGCGCCAGTAGGTGATACGATTACCAGTGCTAAAAATCCAGTAACAGAGCCTTTAGAAGGTTTTAAGCCGGTACAACCAAGAGTATTTGCAGGCTTATTTCCAATCTCTGGTGAGGATTATGAAAAATTCCGTGATGCGTTAGCAAAGTTGCGTTTGAACGATGCGGCACTACAGTATGAGCCTGAAAACTCGGATGCTCTAGGCTTTGGTTTCCGTATTGGCTTCTTGGGCTTGTTGCACATGGAGATTGTTCAGGAACGCTTAGAGCGTGAATACGACCTTGATCTTATTACCACGGCGCCTACCGTAATTTATGAAATCTTAGATACCAAAGGCAATATTCATCATGTAGACAGCCCTTCAAAAATGCCTGATAATCAAGCGATTGCAGAATTTAGAGAGCCGATTATCACTGCTAATATTTTAGTAACGGATGAGTTTGTTGGTGCGGTAATTAGCCTTTGTGTTGAAAAACGTGGCATGCAAAAAAGCCTAACTTACATGGGTAGGCAAGTACAGTTAGTTTATGAATTACCACTGAATGAGGTCGTGCTTGATTTCTTCGACAGACTCAAATCAGTGTCGCGAGGCTTTGCTTCGATGGATTATCAGTTTGAACGCTATCAAGAATCCGACTTGATTCGCCTAGACATTATGATCAATCAAGAGCCAGTGGATGCTTTGGCACTCATTATTCACCGAGAGGATTCAGTGCGTAAAGGCAGAGAGATTGCCGAGAAAATGAAAGAGCTGATTCCTCGCCAAATGTTTGATGTGGCGATTCAGGCCTGTATTGGTGTTAAGATTATTTCTCGTGCCAATGTAAAAGCACTAAGAAAGAATGTAACTGCTAAGTGTTATGGTGGTGATGTTTCACGTAAGCGTAAACTACTTGATAAGCAGAAAAAAGGTAAAAAACGTATGCGTAGTGTTGGTAG
>JABGOT010000054.1 GCA_018648985.1 Candidatus Ruthturnera sp. | reverse complement strand
TTCATTTGAGCTGCCACTTCATCAGCAAAGTTTTCTTCTTTCTTCTCAATGCCTTCACCGACTTCAAAGCGAACAAAAGACTTAACTTCGGCACCGTTTGATTTTGCAAGTGCGCCTACTGTTGTGTCTGGATCTTTAACAAAAGCTTGGCCATAAAGCGTTACCTCATTTACAAACTTTTTCATGCGGCCGACGATCATTTTTTCAATGATGTTGTCTGGCTTACCAGATTCTCTTGCTTGCTCAACAAAAATAGCTTTTTCTCTTTCTAAAAGATCATCAGATAATTCATCTTCAGTAACACACTCAGGGCGTGTTGCTGCGATATGCATAGCAATGTCTTTTGCTAGCGCTTCGTCACCACCTTCTAAAGTAGCAAGTACTGCAATACGCTCGCCATGCTTATAAGCACCAATAACACCGGTATCAACACTAACAGTTTGTACGCGTCTAATAGCAACATTTTCACCCACTTTAGCGACAATGGCTTCTCTGGCTTTTTCTAATGAATCGCCGTTGTCTAGTGTTTGAGTTAAAAACTCATCAATGTTCTCAGGGGTTGTTTTAAGTGCTAATGCACCCAATGAATCGACAAAATCGATAAAGGCATCGCCTTTAGTCACAAAGTCAGTTTCAGAGTTAACCTCTAGGATAGTGGCTGTTTTTCCATCATCACTAATGTTGACCTTGACTAAGCCTTCAGCAGCAACACGGCTTGATTTTTTAGCGGCTTTGGCGGCGCCTGATGTGCGCATAAGGTCAATCGCCTCCTCCATGTCGCCATTGGTTTCTGTTAGGGCTTTTTTGCAGTCCATCATGCCTGCACCGGTTCTTTCTCTTAGTTCTTTAACTGAAGCGGCTGTAATTGCCATAAGTATCTCCTGTATGTATTGCACCCCATTAATGGGGTGACTTAATGTGTGTTTTGTCTACGCAAGCTTTTCAAGCATTTGAGCTTTAGTGTCGCTAGCGTTAACCTTAACACCTTGAGTATTCGCATAATCAGCTAGCTCTGCTTTTTTCATTGCATTAAGCGCTGTTTTACTAAGCTTCTCTGCTTCAACAGGTTCAGCTTTTTTAGCTGGTGCTTTTTTAGCAGCCGGCTCTTTAGCTGGCGCTTCTTTAGCGGCAGGTGCTTCAGCTTTTACTTCTTCTTTTTTAGCAGTAGGCTTCTTTGCGGGCGCTTGTTTAGCGGGCGCTTTTTTAGTTTGCGTACCAGCAGCGGCTTTCGCTTCTAAAACAGCGTTAGCAATTTCTCTAGCGTAGAAACCAATGGCTCTAATTGAGTCGTCGTTACCAGGGATAACATAGTCAATACCTTCAGGGTTGTGATTGGTATCTACAACACCGATTAATGGCAAGTGAAGTTTTTGCGCTTCTTTAATAGCATTTTTCTCATGGCCAATATCAATGACAAAAACCACATCAGGAATACCACCTAAATCTTTAATACCACCTAAACTGCGTTCTAATTTTTCCATTTCACGCGTCATCATTAGCGCTTCTTTTTTACCAAATTGGGTAAAGTTTTCTTCGGCTAAAAACTCAAGATCTTTTAAACGCTTAATAGAGGCTTTAATTGTCTTGTAGTTTGTCATCATGCCACCTAACCAACGGTGATTTACGTATGGCATGCCACAACGAATCGCCTCTTCTTTAACGATATCAGCCGCCGCTCTTTTTGTTCCAACGAACAAGATTGAACCACCTGCAGCTGCAGTTTTCGATGCAAAATTTAGCACATCGTTAAACATTGGTAGGGTTTTTTCTAGGTTGATGATATGCACACCATTGCGAGTGCCGTAGATGTAGCGCTCCATTTTTGGGTGCCAAAAACGGCTACGGTGACCAAAGTGTACACCAGCCTCTAACATTTTCTTCATGGACGTTTTTGCCATAATATTTTCTCCGGGGTTAATAAAGAATACCGACCTTTTGTCGACTTCTTTCTTCCACAACTTCTGTTAGCCAACCCTTTATTTTGCAAAAGGGCACCCTGACTAACATGTCAAGCTGTGTGATACATTAAAACAAGTTGGGCGCCCATTATCGAAACTGGGCGCCCAACTCAACTTTTTGATTTTTTATTACTTAAAAAGTAACTAAAATCGTAAAACGCGTAATTATACCGAAGCGATGTTGCTACGACAAGCTTATACGCAAGTTAATCGCTATGCTTTTGCTAGTTCTGCACGCATCAAATCGATGGTTGCTTTGTAGTCATCGGTATTGAAGATTGCTGAACCTGCTACAAACGTATCTGCACCTGCGGCCGCTACTTCGCGAATGTTTGCAGGGCCAACGCCGCCGTCAATTTCTAAGCGAATATCTCTGCCGCTAGCATCGATCAATTGACGCACTTGACGACATTTTTCTAACGTGTGCGGAATGAAAGCCTGACCGCCAAAACCTGGGTTAACTGACATTAATAAAATCATGTCTAATTTATCCATAACATTGTCTAAAACATGTAGTGGTGTTGCTGGATTGAATACTAAGCCAGCTTTACAGCCACTTTCTTTAATCATGCCTAAGGTTCTATCGATGTGCTCAGATCCTTCTGGATGGAAGGTGATGTATGAAGCACCCGCTGCCACAAAATCAGGAATGATTCTGTCAACTGGCTTGACCATTAGATGCACATCAATCGGCGCTGTTACACCGTGGTTTCTAAGCGCTTCACACACCAAGGGGCCAATAGTTAGATTGGGCACATAATGGTTATCCATTACATCAAAGTGTACGATATCTGCGCCAGCAGCTAATACGTTGTCAACTTCTTCGCCTAGTTTAGCAAAGTCAGCAGCCAAAATAGAGGGTGCGATAAAATTAGATTGTTTCATTTTTCTCTCCTGTTTTTAAGTTCAATTAGTTAAAAATTATTTTTCAAAAGTTAATAAGCTAGACCCGGTCATTTCATTAGGCTGTTCGATAGCCATCATTGTCAACAAAGTTGGCGCAATATCAGACAGGGAACCAGTACCTGCCTCAGCAATTGTAGCAGCACGATCACTAATAAAGAGTAGTGGCACTAAGTTGTTAGTATGCGCTGTATGTACTTCGCCAGTTTCTGGGTTAACCATTTGCTCGGCATTACCATGGTCAGCGGTGATTAGCATCTCGCCGTCAATTTCATGCATGGCTTGATAAACAATACCCAGGCAGGCATCAACAGCCTCAACGGCTTTAATGGCGGCATCAAGTTTGCCAGAGTGGCCAACCATGTCGGTGTTAGCAAAATTACAAATAATAAGGTCGTATTTTTGGCTTTCAATGTGCTCTACCAATTCATCGGTGAGCTCAAAAGCACTCATTTCTGGCTTTAGATCGTACGTAGCCACATCAGGTGATGGGATTAAAACTCGATCTTCTCCATAAAAAGGTCGCTCAACGCCGCCGTTAAGGAAAAAAGTGACATGGGCGTATTTTTCAGTTTCGGCAATTCTAAGTTGAGTCATGCCTAAGTTAGACAAATATTTGCCTAAAACATTGTTTAGCTTGGCTGAAGGGTAAGCCACAGGTAGGTTAAAGTCTTTTTTGTATTCGGTTAAACAAGTGAACTGAGTTGGTACAAAAGTTCCACGTGAAAAGCCTTGGAAATTTTCATCAAAAAACGCCTGAGTGATTTGTCGAGCGCGATCTGCTCGGTAGTTCATAAAGATGAGTACATCGCCTTTTTTGATTTTAGTTGGCGCTTTAATGACGGTAGATTGAACAAACTCATCGGTCTCACCGCGTTCATAAGCCATATCAATGGCATCAATGGCAGATTTAGCCAAAAACTTACCTTTGCCTTTGGCAATGAGTTCGTAAGCGCAACGCACACGAGCCCATCGGTTGTCGCGGTCCATTGAAAAATAACGACCAATAACGCTGGCGATTTCACCAATGCCAATATCACTAATTTTGTCTTCCAGTGTTTGAATATATTTTTTAGCACTTTTTTGTGCACAGTCTCGACCATCGACAAAAATGTGTAAGTAGACCTCTTTGCAGTCATGTTTTTTGGTCATTTCCAACATGGCATGGATTTGTTCTTCGTGTGAATGAACACCACCATCTGACAACAAGCCCATAATATGAACAGCCTTGTTGTTGTTGTTGGCATATTCTAGTGAGTTTTTTAAAATTGGGTTTCTAAGGAAGTCACCATTTTCAATTTCATTGTGAATGCGAGTAAAGTCTTGTTTAACGACACGACCTGCACCCAGGTTTAAGTGGCCAACTTCTGAGTTGCCCATTTGTTCGCCGGGCAGGCCAACCTCTTTACCACTAGTGCTGATTAAAGAATGAAGGAATTTCTCGTTAAAATTGTCCCATACAGGGGTTTTTGCCTGAGCGATTGCGTTGTTTTCAACAACATCTGAGTGCCCCCAGCCGTCAAGAATAATAAGTAGTTTCGTTTGTTTTTTAGCGATCATTAACCTGGATTTTTTAAGAGTTAAACATTAAATAAGAAGTGTACCACATCGCCGTCTTGGACAATGTAATCCTTGCCTTCTGAGCGCAGTTTTCCTGCCTCTTTGGCGCCTTTTTCGCCACCATACTGAATAAAATCATCAAAGGCAATCGTTTCAGCGCGGATAAAGCCTTTTTCAAAATCACCATGAATTTTGCCTGCTGCTTGCGGTGCACTATCGCCAACGTTAACAGTCCAAGCGCGCACTTCTTGAACGCCAGCGGTAAAGTAGGTTTGTAGGCCTAGCAAGGCGTATCCAGATTTAATCAATCGATCTAGGCCAGACTCGGTTTGCCCCATCTCGGATAAAAATTCTTGTTTTTCTTCAAGATCAAGCTCCGATATTTCGGCTTCAATATCAGCGCAAATTGCCACAACTTGTGCACCTTCGGTATTGGCAAAATTGGTTACAACATCAAGGTGTGGGTTGTTGTTAAAACCCTCCTCGCTGACATTGGCAACATAAAGTACCGGCTTAATGGTTAGTAATTGAAAACCTTTAAGTAGTTTGAGCTCTTCATCATCATAAGACAAGGTTCTTGCGCTTTCTCCTTCTTCAAGGGTTGGCAATACTCTTTCTAATAAGGCTTTCAGTGGTAAACCGTCTTTTTGGCCAGACTTGGTATTTTTAATGGCTTTTTGATAAAGTTTTTCAACCGCGGCCAAGTCTGCCAATACAAGTTCAGTATTGATGATTTCAATATCATCGAGTGGTGATATTTTGCCAGCAACGTGAATAATATCTTCATCTTCAAAGCAGCGAACCACATGCACAATGGCATCGGTTTCACGAATATTGGTTAAGAATTGGTTGCCCAGCCCTTCGCCTTTTGAGGCGCCTTCCACCAAGCCGGCAATATCAACAAACTCCATGGTGGTGGGTAGTATTTTTTCAGGGCTGACGATATCAGCCAGTTGTTGTAGGCGTTTATCATTAATCGGCACAATACCAACATTTGGCTCAATGGTGCAAAATGGATAATTAGCAGATTCAATACCTGCTTGCGTTAGTGCATTAAAGAGGGTTGATTTTCCAACGTTGGGTAGGCCAACAATGCCGCATTTAAATCCCATTTTTTTATCCTTGTGTGTGTAACGCCTGCATAGCGGGCTCAATATCGCCTTTAACCACTTGCTCAATAACATTTAACGAATTAACCAACGCCGTTTGTATTGGGTCAACTTCTGATTTATTAGGTGCATGTAGAACAAAATCAGCGACTTTTGACTTGTCACCCGGGTGACCAATGCCAATTCTTAATCGGTAAAAATCATTGCTATTGAGTGCTTTAATAGTATCTCTAAGCCCGTTGTGACCACCATGGCCTCCGCTAAATTTGATTCTAGCGACGCCAGGATTAAGGTCTAATTCATCGTGTGCTATCAAAATTTCATCAACGTTAATTTGGTAGAATTTAGCAATGCTTTGAATGGATTGACCCGAGCGATTCATGTAAGTGCCAGGCTTTAACAAGCGCAGGTTTAACCCTGCAATATTGATTTGCGCCGCATCACCAAAGAACTTGGTTTCTTTTTTGAAAGAGCCTGAGTATAAATGCGCAAGCGCATCACAAAACCAAAAGCCAACATTATGACGATGAGGCTGATAGTCTTTGCCTGGGTTGCCCAGGCCAACAATCAGTTTAATCGTCATAACGGTTTAGACCAAATTAAGAGTCTGAATCTGAGTCGCCGCTTTCAGCGTCATTGTCGCCACCCTCAGCATTTTCACCTTCTGCACCTTCGGTTTCAACAATCTCTTCTTCAACTTCTTCAGCCATTAACTTAGGCTCTTGAACTGCAACAACACTTTGATCGTGTGCTTCGATATCGCCATGTGTTAGAGCTGTCAGTGTTACACCTTCTGGCATAGTAAGGCCGGTTAGGCTGATGTGGTCGCCGATAGCAAGGTTAGTGATATCTACATCAATACCATTTGGCATGTCTGCTGGTAAACAAGAAACTTCAACCGCATTAATAAACTGGTTAAGAATAGCACCTAGACGGATTGCTTCGTTGTCATCAGAGCCATTAAAGTTCAGTGGAATGCTAGTAATAATAGCTTGCTTCATGTTAATGCGTAATAGATCAACATGAGTAACAGTGTTTTTAGCAGGGTGGCGTTGTAAGTCTTTTACAATAACCGGCTCTACTTTTTTGTCGATCGACAAATCTAAAACAGATGTGTAAGCATCGTCGTTTTCTAATAGATGTGTGATCTCGTGTATGTTTAGTGAAATTGCACTAGGTTCTTTACCCGCACCGTAAACGATACCAGGCACTTGTTCTTCACGACGCAGGCGGCGGCTCGCACCTTTGCCCTGGTCATCTCTTGCTGTTGCATTAATTGTCATGCTCATTTTGACTCTCCAAAAAATAAAAAAACACCACCAATTGGGTGCTATATAAACTAAAAATAAAACTAACTATGTAAACAATATGCTTTGCGACCAAACATATCGAGGTGATAATTTTACCCGAAAATAAAGCTAAAGAAAACCTTATCTAGACTTGACCCAGAACACCAGACCAACCGCAGCACTAATACCACTGGCTAGCCATAGAGCGTTAGTGGCTAGAACACCTGAAAGGATGATTAAGGCACCTGCAAAGATAGCCGAAGTTTGCTTGTTGGCGTTGTCTTTTAGTTGCTTAACAATTGAGTCTGTTTGTTGGGTGTATAAGCTAGAAACATCTTTCATTTTGTCGAGTTTTTTCAAAGCGTTAATAACTAATGCTGGCAATTCTGGAATGTCTTTTAATAATTGTGGCGCCTGCTCTTTGAGTTTTTCAAATGTGTTTTTCATACTGTATTTCTCTTTAACTAAGTCTTCTAAAAAAGGTTTTGCCGTTGCCCATAAATCTAGCTGTGGGTAAAGCTGCCTGCCCAAGCCTTCAATGTTTAATAAAGTCTTGTCTAATAATAACAGTTGTGGCTGGACAGTGATGTCAAAATTTTTCGCCTCAGCCATCAAATCCATAAGCACTTGTCCAAAGGAAATTTCCCCTAGAGATTTTTCAAACATGGGCTCACAGATTCTACCGATGGCTTTTTCAAAGGCTGCCACATCGGTACTAGCATTTGCCCAGCCTGATTCAATATAGGCACTGGCCACACCATGATAATCTTGATTAAAGAAGGCTAAAAATATATCAGCAAGAAAATCTTTATCTGCCTCATTTAATGTACCCATGATGCCAAAATCAACACCAATATAATTGCCATCAACCCCGATAAAGATGTTGCCAGGGTGCATATCAGCATGAAAAAAGTTGTGCTTAAACACCTGGGTAAAAAAGATAATCACACCCTCTTCAGCCAACCTTTTAAGATCGATATTATCAGCTTTAAGTTGAGCAATATTGCCAACAGGTGTGCCGTAAATACGCTCGGTAGTGAGTACATTTTCACTACACAAGCCCCAAAATACTTTTGGCACGTAAAGCAAGTTTGAATTTTGAAAATTTTGTCGCAATTGAGAGGCGTTGTTGGCCTCATTGAGCATGTTTAGCTCATTTAAGATGATAGCTTCAAACTCTGCAACAACCTCTAAAGGGCGCACCTTTTCACTCATTGGGTGTTTGCTAATCAGCTTGGCTAAAGCGTACATAAGGGCAACATCACGTTTGATGGTTTGCTCAATATTTGGGCGTACTACTTTAACGACGACAGCGTCATTATCATGAGTAATAGCGGTATGAACTTGGGCAATAGAAGCTGAAGCAAGTGGCGTTTGGTCAAATTGTTTGAACAAGCGCTCTGTGCTATCGCCTAAAGATTGTTCGATCATGTGTTTGGCTTCGGCTGAATCAAAAGCCGGGCAGCTGTCTTGCAACTTGGCTAATTCGTCGCCAATATCATCTGGCAG
>JABGOT010000078.1 GCA_018648985.1 Candidatus Ruthturnera sp. | reverse complement strand
GTGAGATGCTGGCACCGACTTCAGCCGTAATGGGTAAAGGTCTTGGTGGTGAAGTGGCGCTGATTACTGACGGTCGTTTCTCAGGTGGTACACATGGTTTTGTGGTGGGTCACATCACCCCTGAAGCCTTTAAAGGCGGTGTGCTGGCTGTGGTTGAAGATGGTGATGAAATTTTAATCGATGCTGAAAATAATGTCTTAGAATTAATGGTTGATCAATCAATCATTGATGAGAGATTGTCTAATTGGACACAGCCTAAACCAAACTACACTAAAGGTGTATTGGCTAAGTTTGCCAAGTTAGCTAAGTCTGCTTCAGAAGGTGCAATAACCACTTAAAAAACTATAGTAACAAAATAACCGAATTATTTTGTTGCGACAAATCGAAGCCACAAATAACCAAACAAACCTGCAAATAACGAAGCAAATAAAATACCGATTTTCGCTTGAAGCAACATTGCCGGATCGCCTAAAAACGCTAATTCTGCAACAAAAATCGACATGGTAAAGCCAATACCGCCCAAAAAGGCAACACCAAAGATTTGGCTCATATTGCTATTTTGTGGCAACTGGGCAATTTTTAGTTTGATAGCGAGATAAGAAACACCGTAGATTCCGATTACTTTTCCAAAAACCAGTCCAGCAATAACGCCAACAGATATAGGCTCTATAATAATACTGCTTATCGAGCTAAAATCAATCGCAATTCCTGCATTAGCCAAAGCAAATAAAGGGATTACCACTAAAGCCACAGGTAAATGCAAACCATGCTCTAATCTTGCAGCAGGTGTACCAATTTCTTTAATGCGGTCTTCAATATTAATTAAGATCGCCTTTTGACGCTCATGTAGCAAATGATTCTCACACACAGGATAATTTTCATAGGTATCTAATAAATCTTGAGTTTTTTCAACAAAACCTAGGGGTGCACGTTTAGGTTTTGAAGGTATTGCCATCGCGGCAATTACACCTGATATCGTTGCATGAACACCTGATTCAAGTGTGAAAAACCACATAAAAATGCCAACAATAAAATAAGGTGATACTGCATGAATGCCAAAGCGATTAAGGGCAATCATAATTAAAAATGACCCACCTGCTAAAACAAGCGGCAATATATGTATTTGATCGGTGTAAAAAACAGCAATCACAAGTACCGCACCCAAGTCATCAACAATCGCAAGGGCTACTAAAAAAGTTACCAAAGTTGTTGGAATTCTCTTACCTAAAAGTACCAAAGCACTAATTGCAAATGCAATATCTGTTGCCATAGGTATGCCCCACCCAGCTTCACCAACACCGCCTGCGTTAATATAAAAATATATCAATGCAGGAAATGCCATGCCACCTATAGCAGCTAAAACTGGCAAAATTGCAACTTTTATATTAGAGAGCTCGCCAACCAATATTTCACGTTTTATTTCAAGACCAATAACAAAGAAAAACAAGGTCATTAACCCGTCATTTATCCAGTGGTGAATGGTTTGTGAAAATTGCCAAAGACCAACACTTATGTTAATTTTTGTATGAAAAAAATGTGCGTAAGAGTCTGTTAAAGCAGTAGTATTGGCAAGAGAAAGCGCCAAAATGGTCATCACCATTAAGATCAAGCCAGTTGTTGTTTGAGAATGAATAAAGTGCTCAAACGGTGTTGAGACTTTTTTAAAGGCTTTCTCCCACGGGGCGTATAGTTTCATTTTTTATTCTCTTATTTTATCGCCTCGATATTAAATTTTATACCGGGGTAAAGACCATTTGCCGGTCATCTAAGCTAACTGAGGCGACCTGAATTTTAATCGTATCGCCGAGCTGAAAAGTTCTTCCTGTGCGCTCGCCCTTTAACTGGTGATGAACATCGTCAAAAATATAATAATCGTCTTTCATGTCACGCATAGCAATCATACCTTCAACAAACACATCGGTCAATTCGATAAAAATACCAAAACCAGCAACACCAGAAATGACACCATTAAAGGTGTCTCCAACTTTGTCACGCATGTATTCACACTTAAGCCATTGCTCTACATCGCGCGAAGCATCATCTGCTCTGCGCTCTGTTACTGATAAGTGTGCACCAGTTTCAATCATTTTTTTACTTGGCTTTCTTTTATTTTTATCAAGCACACGATTGATTGCACGGTGCACTAAAAGATCAGGGTATCTTCTAATGGGTGAAGTGAAATGCGTATAGTCATCAAATGCCAAGCCAAAGTGGCCTTCATTTGCGGGCGTATATACGGCTTGCTTCATGGTGCGAAGCACAACAGTTTTAATAACATTCTCATCATCACGGCCTTTAGCATCTTCCAGTACTTTAGCAAAGTGTTTTGATTCAGGTTGTACGCCACCCTCAAGTGTTAAACCAATTGCCGTTAAAAACTGACGAGTTGTTTCTACTTTTTCAGCCGTAGGCTTAGGGTGGATACGATAAAGGAAGTCTTCTTCATTGTGTGCCAAGAACTTAGCTGTGGCTTGATTAGCCATCAACATACACTCTTCAATAAGTTTGTGTGCATCATTGCGAGAACGGGCAACGATATTGTCAATCTTGCCGTTATCATTAAATAAGATTTGAGATTCAATACGATCAAAATCCATCACACCGCGCTTGGTACGTGCAGCTTTTAAGACTTTATATAAATCATACAAGGTATTTAAATTGTCTAATACCGATGCATATTCATTAGTTAGCGCTTGGTCGTGATGTTCTAGAATTTGACTAACTTTAGTGTAAGTCAAGCGCGCATGTGAAAACATAACAGCTGGGTAAAATTTATAATCAAGTAAATTACCTTCAGAGTCAATATTCATCTCACAGGTCATACACAAACGCTCAACGTCTGGATTGATCGAACACAAGCCATTTGACAAAGCCTCAGGCAGCATTGGAACCACGCGACGTGGGAAATACACTGAGTTACCACGCTCAATGGCGTCGTTATCTAAGTCTGAACCTTCTGTTACGTAATGTGACACATCGGCAATAGCAACGACTAACTTCCAACCCTTATTGGTTGGTTCAGCAAACACAGCATCATCAAAATCACGTGAATCTTCGCCATCGATTGTTACTAATTTCATATCAGTAATATCGATACGACCTTTTTTATCAGCTTCAGTAACGGTGGTTGGCAATTTTTCAGTTTGTGCTAGCGCCTCTTTTGAAAAATCAACTGGAATGCCGTTACGGTAAAGTGCAGAATCGGTTTCTACGCCCTCATCCATATAGTTGCCTAAAATTTGAGTAATCTTACCAACCGCTAGACTTTTGAATGTTGGTGATTTTATGATCTCAACAATAACGATTTGCTCATCGGTGTTGTCTTCAGTCACTTCAGAAATATTGATCTTGTTACGAATGCGTTTATCATCTACAACAACGTAAGCATTATCCTGGTCTAGGTGCAAACGACCCACAACGGTTTTAATACTTTCAATGACTTTAACAATTTGTGCATCGCCACGTTGATTAAGCAGGCGAGCTTTAACCTTGTCACCATGAAAGACCAGCTGCATTTCTTTTGAAGAAAGACGTAAATCCTTACCTCCTTCATCTAGTTTGATAAAGCCAAAACCTTTAGGGTTGGCAATCACTGTGCCTATCATTACTCCGCTTTTACCGCTAAAAATACTGAATACGCCCTCTCGATCGCAGCTAAGCTGCTGATCACGAACCATGGCTTTTAGTCGATGTGTTAGTGGCTTTTTTTGTTTGCCGTCAACTTTTAATAAATCGTATAGATCAAATTTATTCAAAGGTTTTTCTTTAATAAATTCAAGAATATATTCCCTTGATGGAATCGGATTATCGTATTTCTCTGATTCTCTCTTTTGGTGGGGGTCACTCATAATTTACTCGTCAAATGGATGTTTAAGGATTAAGGTCTCGTCACGGTCTGGACCGGTAGACAAGATATCAACTGGCAAGTCTGAAAGTTCTTCAATCTTGCGAATGTAGTTTTGCGCCTCAATAGGTAATGAATCAAACGAAGAAGTGCCAATGGTTGAAGTGTTCCAGCCCGGCATTTCAATATAAACTGGTTTGGCATCTGCATAACCTTGAGCATCATATGGTGGTGTGGTAATCTGCGTGCCATTAAGATCGTAAGCTATACAAATTTTGATACTGTCTAGAGAGTCTAACACGTCTAGTTTGGTTAAACAAATACCGGTCACCGCATTAAGATTAAATGAGCGATTAAGCGTTACCATATCCAACCAACCACAACGGCGCTGGCGGCCTGTAGTTGCGCCAAATTCATGCCCTACTGTACCTAGTGTTTTACCAATTTCATCACCTTCATCAGTGGATACATCATAAATTAACTCTGTTGGGAAGGGGCCACCGCCAACACGCGTAGTGTAGGCCTTAACAATACCAACCACATAGTCAATATCGGTTACACCAACGCCAGAGCCAGTGACTGCACCACCTGAGGTGGTATTTGACGAAGTAACAAAGGGGTAAGTACCCTGGTCAATATCTAATAGTGCACCTTGTGCACCTTCAAATAAGACATTTTCATTGTTCTTAATGTGCTGATGAATTTTCTCTGTCACATCAGTAATCATTGGCCTTACAACCTTAGCTTGCTCTAATGCTTCTGCTAATGTTGATTCATAATCAACTGCATCAACACCGTAATAATTGGTTAGTGCGAAGTTATGGTATTCCATCACATCTTTTAACTTTTCAGTAAATGCCGCCTCATCTAAAAGGTCTCCTACGCGCAATCCGCGGCGAGCAACCTTATCTTCGTAAGCAGGGCCAATACCATTACCGGTTGTGCCAATCGCAGCCTTGCCGCGTTTAACCTCACGTGCATTATCAAGTGCAACATGGTACGGCATAATCAATGGGCAGCCCGGTGAGATTTTTAAGCGTGCTTTAGCGTCAACACCCGCAGCATCTAACTCGCCCAATTCTTTAATCATTGCTGACATCGACAATACCACGCCGTGGCCAATTAAACACTCTACATTGTCGCGTAAAATGCCTGAAGGGATTAGATGAAGTACGGTTTTTTGACCATCAATCACTAACGTGTGACCAGCATTATGTCCGCCTTGAAAGCGAACCACACTAGATACTTTATCGGTAATTAAATCAACCACCTTGCCTTTTCCTTCATCGCCCCACTGGGTGCCAATGATTACTACATTTTTTGACATACTAATTCCTACTGTTTAATATTTATTGTGCTTGAGATAAAAACTTTAAATCAAACGAAAAACCGGTTGCTGCACGCGCTTGCCCAAAAGAGGCACTTAAACCATTGTAGCGGCCACCTTGTGCTAATGCTTTTGAATAATTCTCGTTATAAGCTGAAAACACAACACCGGTGTGATACTCGTAAGCTTTTAATTCAGCTAGATCAAACATAACCTCAACGCCGACTGCATTCAATTGGGTGTTAATCTTGATTAAGTCTTGGATTGCTGATTTTGCTTTGGGTAGATCAGCAAAGATTTTTAGTGCGCCGTCTAGTACATTAGCGCCGCCCTCTAATTTCATCAAAGCAATAAATTTATCAGCACTACTTAAATTATTGTTGCTTAAGAACACATCTAAATCTGGTGCTGAACGTCTGGCAAAAATTTGCCTTAGTATTGACACTTGCTCACCAGTCAAATCTTCTCGCTCAATCAAGGCATTGAAAATCGCCACATTGCCTAAACTCAATACAATTGGGTCAATTGATAATAATTTTAGACTCTCAAGCATTAGCTCAATCGCCTCGACATCGGCTGAAATATCGTCAGAACCATATAGCTCAGCGCCCGCTTGGATTGGTGAGCGAGAGGCATAAAAATCATCTGCCTTGGTTTGTAAAATGGCATTTACATAGCAATACTTCTCAACTTTATTGCTTGCTTTTTTTGCATCAATACGGGCGATTTGCGGAGTGATATCAGCATGCACACCAAGCATTTTTCCACTCACAGGATCTAAGAATTTAAAGGTTTTTTCATCCACTGAATCTGAAGTTAACAATAGTGAATCTACATATTCAACCATTGGCGGAATCACCAAGCCAAAACCCTTGTCAGCATATAAATCTAAAAGTGCTCGACGCACAGACTCAAACGCTAGCGCTCGATCACCAGTGAGTTCATCAATACCTTCAGGTAATTGCCAAGTACTCATACAAATAATGCTTTATTTAACTTCTGGGTTAAAGTGGCGGAAAAACTCCGTATTTGGGTTTAACACCATAATGTCGTTATTTTCGTTAAATGATTTTTTGTAAGACTCTAACGAACGATAGAACGAATAAAAATCTGCATTTTGGTTGTAAGCTTGCGCATAGTTACTGGCAGAAACTGCATCGCCCTCACCTCGAATCTTCTCAGAATCACGATACGCATTGGCTAAAATAATGGTGCGCTCTTTATCTGCAGCTGCTCGAATAATCTCAGCTTCTTCTGCACCCTTAGATCTGAAATCTTTGGCCACACGCTGACGCTCTGCTTGCATACGACGATAAACCGAGTTCGACACTTCTTGCGATAGGTCGATACGCTTAATACGAACATCAATAATCTTAATACCGAATTCACCAATGTCTTTATTGGCCAACTTGAGAATGTTGGACATAATCTCACTACGCTCACCTGAGACCACATCAGCAATCGTGCGCTTAGAAAACTCACTCTTAAGGCCGGTTTTGATAATCTGCGCTAAACGGTTGTTGGTTCTAGCGATATTGCCACCCGTTGATTTGTAGAATTGCTCCGCATCAACAATACGCCATTTTACGTACGAGTCTACAATTACGTTTTTCTTTTCACCTGTTAAGAAGCGCTCTGCTGGCGCATCTAAAGTTTGAATACGATTATCAAACTTCACCACGTTATTCACGAATGGCATCTTAAATTTAAGACCTGGCGTATTTTCAACCGTTACAATCTCACCTAAACGGAGTTTAATAGCTGTTTGTGTTTCGTTAACCGTATATAGCGCCGAACTCAACACTAAAAACAAAACTGCACCAATGATTGGGAATATTTTTTTCATTATCTAACCTCCCTATTACGGAAAACATTTCTGACACTACCTCTTGAATTATCTTGCCCTGGCTGAGCTTCTTGGATAATCACTTCAGTACGTGTTTTTTTAGCATCAATTAATTTATCAATTGGTAGATACATCATGCTGTTGGCTTTTGAATCAACCACTACTTTGCTGGTATTGGCTAATACGTTTTCCATGGTTTCACGATACAAGCGCTCTCTAGTTACCCCAGGTGCTTTTTCATACTCTGCTAAGATTTGACCAAAACGTGACGCTTCACCTTCAGACTTAGAAACAACTTCAGATTTATAAGCTTTAGATTCTTCGAGCATACGCGCAGCTTTACCACGAGATTTTGGCAAAATATCATTGGCATACGTTTGCGCTTCATTAATTAAACGTTGTTTGTCTTCACGTGCTTTTACTGCATCACTAAATGAAGCCTGCACCTGCTCTGGCGGCTGTGCATCTTGCATGTTTACCGTGGTAATATACAAACCGATTTGGTAGCTATTTAGCAATTCTTGAGATCTTTCTTTAATACTGTCAGCAATTGCCACACGACCTTCAGTTAAGATGTAATCCATGGTGTTTTTACCTACCACTTGACGAATCGCACTTTCGACTACATGACGAAGCGTTGCATCAGGATTGGCCACATTAAATAAATAAGCTTGCACATCGTTAACTTTGTACTGTACTGCGAATTTAGCATCAATCATATTTTCATCTTTAGTCAACATTAAAGATTCAGACGACACGTTGCCGCCACGACGGTTACTAACAGCATCACGATAACCAATTTGAGCGGTTCTGATCTGTTCAACGTTAATGCGGTTTAAACTTTCAATCGGAAATGGCAGGTGCCAGTGTGGGCCTTGGCCTGTTTCTTCTTGGAAAGCACCGAAACGCAATATCACGCCTTTTTCAGCAGGATCAATAATATAAATACCAGATAAAGTCCAAACCAATAAAGCTAGGATAAAAATGTATTTAAACCCACCTGTTGGTGGTGTGACAGATTTTTGAGAACCTGATGCTGGTTTTCCACCAAAAATACCACTAAATTTGTTTTTAAAATCTTTAATCACCTCGTCTAATTCTGGTGGTGTTTGACCGTTACCACCCCAAGGACTTTGATTGTTGTTGTCGTTCCAAGCCATTTATTACTTCCATGTAGTATAAAACCTGAGTTATTTTACCCAAACTATCTCTTAATAAGGTGACTAATACATACTTGAAAATATAAGATTGTTTGCCAACCAATAGTGAAACCAGAACGCTGTAAGCATAAGCCTTAATATGGCTGATAGATGGTGTTAAAATAAATGAAATTTATAAGCAAAACAAACAATTGTGAAAAAACAACTGGCTCTTTATTTTCTCGTTCTATTAATAAGTACCCCTTCATACAGTGACTGCAAGATGACGAGCAGTGGAGACAGAGTCTGCGGACCTAAGGCGGA
>JABGOT010000075.1:1385-8684 GCA_018648985.1 Candidatus Ruthturnera sp. | reverse complement strand
TATTACCGTTGCGATTGCTACTGTTTTAGCTTTACCAGGGCGTTGCAAACAAGGCAGTATTTGGTTGAAAGGTGTAATCCGCATGGCAACATTGGGTTACGCATTGCCAGGCTCAGTAATGGCAGTAGGTTTGTTGTATGGCATCAACCAGATCTCTGTGATTAATATTTATTTTGGTGGTGAATCGATTAATCATATTATTTTTGGCTCAATATTTTTACTATTATTTGCTTATGTATCTCGATTTATGGCGATTGCTTATAGCTCGATTGAAGCAAGCGCTCAGCAGATTAAGCCTGTTTTTACCCAGAGTGCACGTTTGTTAGGGGTGACGCGTTTTCGCCTTATTTGGCAGGTGTACTTACCAATGATGACGCCGGGGATTTTAGCAGGCGGCTTGTTGGTGGCAGTAGATGTAATGAAAGAACTGCCAGCTACTTATTTATTAAGACCTTTTGGTTGGGACACATTAGCAATCCAAGTGTATGAGCTGAGCGCTGAAGGTTTGTTTGAGCGTGCTGCTGTACCTGCATTGATTATGGTGCTGTTTGGTGCGATTCTAATGGGTATTTTCCAGTATCTAGATAAAAAATCTTCAAAAGGACTCTAAAAAAGTTACTACAATAATCTGTTATATTGTTAAGCCATGCATTTATAATGTAGTTTAATGTAATGGAGAATAGTTATGGCTAGCCTATCTATCAAAAATATGAGTATCGAACAAAAGCTATCAACCATGGAGTTGATTTGGGACGACTTGTGTCATAACGATCAGGTTAACTCTCCCGACTGGCATTTAGATGTTTTAAAAGCTAGAGAAAAAAACAATGAAACTTCAATTAACTGGCCTGAGGCAAAACAAAAAATTATCGATAGAACTAGATGAAAATAAGAATATTACCTTCAGCCAGTAACGATTTGGTTGATGGGTTTAATTTTTATGAAAAACAATCTAATGGCTTAGGTGATTATTTTCTAGATACCTTATTTGCCGATATTGATTCTCTTATTATTTATCACTCTATACATTCGGTGTATTTTGATAACTATTACAGATTACTTTCAAAGAGATTCCCATTTGCTGTTTATTATAAAATAAAGAAAGATATTATCGAAGTGTCTGCAGTGTTGGATTGCAGGGGTGACCCAATATCTGCAAAAAATAAACTTAACTAAAAAAATATGAGTCAGTCATTATTAAATATAGAAGGCGTGTTGTCAGCATCAATCGATGCGGGCATTAAGAACAATGACGCCGCTGATTTGTCAATCATTTATTTGACAGAAAGCACGGTAACGGCTGCGGTATTTACCCAAAATGTTTTTTGTGCGGCGCCGGTATTGGTTGCTAAAAACCACCTTAACCACCATCCTAAAGCGTTACTCATTAACAGTGGTAATGCTAATGCAGGTACAGGCTCACAAGGAATGGAAAACACACTACATACTTGTGCGTGTTTGGCCGGTGAACTTAATATTGCTACTGAGCAGGTGTTACCATTTTCAACCGGTGTGATTGGTCAACAATTAGACGTTGATAAATTTAACCAAGGCATTCCAAAAGCTGTTGTTAAATTATCTACTGATGCAATGAGTGATGTGGCTCAAGGAATCTTAACCACGGATTTGGTTGAAAAAACCGCCACAGCTCAGTTTAAAGTGAACGGTAAGACAGTAACGATTAGTGGTATTGCTAAAGGCTCAGGCATGATTCGCCCTGATATGGCAACCATGCTTAGTTTTATCTTCACTGATGTTGAATCAACCCAAGCCAAATTACAACAATGTTTAATAGCTTCTGTTAATCAGTCGTTTAACCGTATTACGGTGGATGGTGATACCTCAACTAATGATGCCTGTACGCTAAGTGCAACGGGTGCGAGTGGTGTGGACATTCATGATTGTGTTGGTGAATTCCAGAGTGCACTTGATGAAGTGACTCAGTCACTAGCACATCAAATTATTAAAGATGGCGAGGGCGCCACTAAGTTTGTAGAGGTGCGTGTGAAGGGTGGTGAGAGCAATGTAGATTGTCTGGAAGTGGCCTATACAGTTGCGCATTCACCTTTGGTGAAAACTGCACTGTTTGCAAGTGATGCCAATTGGGGTCGTATTTTGGCAGCGGTTGGTCGTGCAAATATTAAAGATTTAAGCATTGAAGATATCAATATTGCTTTGAACGATGTGAACATTATTCAAGCTGGCGAGCCAAATAAAGGCTACACCGAGGCAGCGGGCAGTGCCGAGATGGCAAAAGAAGATATTGTGATTACGATAGAGATTGGCAAGAGTGATGCGCAAGAGAGCGTATGGACTACAGACTTCTCATATGATTATGTCAAAATTAACGCGGAGTATCGTACATGAGTGTTTATCGATTATTAATTTCTTGCCCAGATGCGCACGGCTTAGTTGCCAAGGTAAGTCAGTTTATTTTTGAACATAATGGCAACATTAAAGAAGCACATCATCATCTCGATGATCAAAATAAGCGATTTTTTATGCGTATTGAGATTGAGTCAAATTCTTTATCTTGTTCAATTGAGGATTTTCAAACTGATTTTGAAGCTATTGCCGATACCTATAATATGGCTTGGCGCCTGAGTGATGCATCTCGATTAAAGCGTGTGTTGATCATGGGCTCTAAGAGCTCACATTGTGTGGCTGACTTATTACATCGTGGGCATGAAAACGAGCTCGAAGGTAAAATTATTGGTGTGTTGTCTAATCACCAGCGTTTATCAAAAATTGCCAGTTGGTACGATGTGCCGTTTAAGCAAGTTAGTATTGAGGCAAATACAAAAGCTGAAGATATTGCTGGTATGACACAAGCTGTGATTGACTTTAACCCAGATGTGGTGGTGTTGGCACGTTACATGCAAATCATCCCAGAAGATTTGTGCAAGCACTTTGAAGGTAAGATTATTAACATCCATCACTCGTTCTTACCGTCATTTGTAGGCGCTAACCCTTATGCTCGTGCCGCAGAACGCGGCGTTAAGCTGATTGGCGCAACCTGCCATTACGTAACCGCTAATTTGGACGAAGGTCCGATTATCGAGCAAGACGTAGTGCGTGTTGACCATGCAGACAGTGCCGATGACATGAAAAAAATGGGCCAAGATATCGAAAAAATCACCCTAGCCAAGGGCTTGCAATATCATCTTGAAGATCGCGTACTCACATGTAACAACAAGACGGTGGTTTTTTCTTAACGACTGTTCTTATTTAGTTTTTTTGTAAATAAGTTATTTACTTATTAAATTATATTTTTTATTCTAAATACTTGAAAGACAAAAAAACGACCCCACATAGTTCAAAAGACAAAGATTACTTAACTATTTGTTGTTTCGTAACTTGAAAATTATTACTTATTAATTAGGAGAAAAAATGAACATTCGTCCCCTTCACGATCGTGTGATTGTTCGTAGAACAGAAGAAGAAAAAACCACGGCTAGCGGCCTTATCATTCCAGATTCAGCTACTGAAAAACCTTCTCAAGGTGAAATCGTTGCTGCAGGCAAGGGAAGAGTAACTGATAACGGCAATGTTGTTGCTTTAGACGTTAAAGTTGGCGATCAAGTATTATTTGGTCAATATGCTGGCACAGAAATCAAATCAGACGGCGAAACGCTTTTAGTAATGCGTGAAGATGACGTTGTTGCAGTAATCGATTAAAGGAGATAGAAATGTCAGCAAAAGATATTAAATTTGGCTCAGATGCTAGAAACCTAATGTTAGACGGCGTTAACATGCTTGCTAATGCAGTAAAAGTAACCTTAGGCCCCAAAGGTAGAAATGTTGTTTTAGATAGATCTTATGGTGGCCCATCGATTACTAAAGATGGTGTGTCAGTTGCACAAGAAATTGAACTTGAAGATAAGTTTGAAAACATGGGTGCACAAATGGTTAAAGAAGTTGCTTCAAAAACCAACGACATCGCTGGTGATGGTACAACAACAGCAACCGTACTTGCTCAAGCATTGGTAGTAGAGGGTGTTAAATCGGTGGCAGCAGGTATGAACCCAATGGACCTTAAGCGTGGTATTGATAAAGCTACGAATGCAGCTGTTAATGCGCTACGCGATTTATCACAACCTTGTGACGACACAAAAGCGATTGCACAAGTAGGCACTATTTCTGCTAACTCTGATTCATCAGTGGGCGATATTATTGCCGAAGCTATGGATCGTGTTGGTAAAGCAGGTGTGATTACGGTTGAAGAAGGTTCAGGCTTTGAAAACGAATTAGATGTGGTTGAAGGTATGCAATTTGACCGTGGTTATCTATCTCCTTATTTTGTCAATAATCAAGATGCAATGACTGCTGATTTAGAAGCGCCGTACATCTTATTGCACGATGCTAAAATTTCTAATATCCGTGATTTGTTACCGACACTAGAGCTTGCACAAAAATCAGGCAAGTCTGTTTTAATTATTGCTGAAGATATTGAAGGCGAAGCCTTAGCAACCTTAGTTGTAAACAATATGCGTGGTATCGTTAAAGTGGCTGCGGTTAAAGCGCCAGGTTTTGGTGATCGTCGTAAGGCTATCTTGCAAGACTTAGCAGTGTTAACAGGTGGTGTGGTAATTTCAGAAGAAGTTGGTTTATCACTTGAAGCTGTAACAGAAGAGCACCTAGGTAGTGCTAAGCGCATAGAAGTAGGTAAAGAAGAAACAGTGGTTGTAGATGGCGCTGGTACTAAAACTGATATTAATGGCCGTGTTGCTCAAATTAAAGCGCAAGTTGAAACAACTACTTCAGATTACGATAAAGAAAAATTATTAGAGCGTTTAGCAAAGCTTTCTGGCGGTGTTGCCGTTATCAAAGTAGGTGCTGCCACTGAAGTAGAAATGAAAGAAAAGAAAGACCGTGTTGACGATGCACTACATGCAACACGTGCTGCGGTTGAAGAAGGCGTGGTTCCAGGTGGCGGTGTTGCCTTGGTTCGCGCAATTGCAGCATTAGATAAATTAAAAGGTGATAATCATGACCAAGATATTGGTATTGATCTAACTAAGCGCGCTATGGAAGCACCACTTCGTCAAATCGTGGCGAATGGTGGTGGTGAAGCGTCAGTGGTTTTAAACAATGTTGCTGATGGTAAGGGTAATTACGGCTTTAATGCTGGCAATGAAACTTATGGCGATATGTTAAAAATGGGCATCTTAGATCCGACTAAAGTAACCCGTGCTGCTTTGCAACACGCTGCTTCTATCTCTGGTCTAATGATCACTACTGAGGCAATGATTACTGACATCCCTCAAGATGCTGCACCAGCTGGTGCACCTGATATGGGCGGTATGATGTAGTTTTACTGGTTATTTTAGATAGCTATAAAAGCCTCGTTTTACGGGGCTTTTTTTTGGATTAGATTATTTTAAGTCACTATTTTTAACAATGAATTCTTTAAAGCGCTGAGCAATAGGTGAGAGCTTGTTTTTTGCGTAATGCACTACATACCAATGACGCGTGATCGGAAATTTATCTGCCTTTAGCTGTTTAATAATACCGTTTTGTAATTCTAACTTTACAGTGTGCTCTGATACAAAGCCAATGCCCAATCCTGCTTGAACAGATTCAATAATCGCCTCATTGGAGTTGATCTCAATATCAGAATTAAACTGCATGCCGGTAATGCGCTCAATGGTAATGCGTGTACCAGATCCTTGTTCGCGAGTAATCAAGGTTTCCTTTGCAAGTGTTTTAATTGAATTGCGTTTGTTTTTTAACAAAGGGTGTTCAGGATGAGCGATAGCAATTAGCGGGTTCTTCATAAACGGCTGAGTAACTAGCGGCATATTAGAAGGTGGCTCACCCATAATGACTAAGTCAGTTTCGTTATTATTAAGCTTTTCTAGTAATGTTTTTCGGTTGGTCACCTCTAAGAAAAACGTCATTTTTGGATATTCTTTTTTAAACTTGGCCAATACGCGCGACACAAAAGAGTTGGTCGTCGTGGCAACTGCAATCTGTAAGTGGCCCGCTTCAGGGTCAAGCGTTTGCTCAATGTCTGATCGAGATTGCTCTAATTTGGCAATCACTTCTAGGCAAGTTTGGTAAAACTTCTTGCCAATATAGGTAGGTGTAATGGTCTTGCCTTTAATGTTAAGCAAGTCAGAACCAATATTTTTTGTGAGTTGCTGTATCTGCATGTACACAGCAGGCTGAGTAATGTTTAATACTTTGCTGGCCTTGGTAAAGCTTTTTAAACGTACAACAGCTTCAAAACTGTACAATTGCTTAAGTGTATAATTAATCATAATAAAAATTTATCATTTACTAAATAAATATTATTTTACATTATTTAAATGTTATTGTATGATTGACGTTTTTAATAGATAGGAGTCCACAATGGATCAATCGAATAGATATGCTGATTTGTCATTAGACGAAGATACGCTATTAGCTGAAGGCGGCCATATTCTTGTTGCTTACACTATGACACCAATGCCAGGTTTTTTTGGTTATTTAGAAACTGCTGCTCACTTTGCTGCAGAGTCATCTACTGGTACAAACGTAGAAGTATCAACTACGGATGATTTTACTAAAGATCTAGATGCAATGGTATACGAAATTGATGAAGCTAAAGGCATCATGAAAATTGCATACCCATGTGGCTTATTTGACCGTAACTTAATTGACGGTCGTGCAATGGTTGTATCTTTCCTTACGCTTGCAATTGGTAATAACCAAGGCATGGGTGACGTACAGTGTGCACAAATGATTGATTTCCACGTTCCTAAGCAGATGCTTGACATCTTTGATGGTCCTTCTGTTGATATTACAGATTTGTGGAACCTACTAGGTCGCGACCGTAACGACGGTGGTTATATTGCTGGTACTATTATTAAGCCTAAGTTAGGCTTACGTCCTAAGCCTTTCGCTGAAGCGGCATACCAATTCTGGTTGGGTGGCGACTTTATTAAGAACGATGAGCCACAAGGTAACCAAGTTTATGCTCGTATGAAGGATGTAACTCCTTTGGTTTCAGACTCTATGAAGCGTGCACAAGACGAAACTGGCGAAGCTAAGATTTTCTCTGCAAACATTACTGCTGACGATCACCATGAAATGTGTGCTCGTGCTGACTACATCTTAGAAGCATTTGGTGAGAACGCTCATCACGTTGCATTCTTAGTTGACGGTTACGTAGGTGGTTGTGGTATGGTTACTACGGCACGTCGTAACTACCCAGATCAATACTTACATTACCATAGAGCTGGTCATGGTGCGATTACATCGCCATCTTCAGTTCGTGGTTACACTGCATTTGTTCTTGCTAAGCTTTCTCGCCTT
>JABGOT010000075.1:0-1375 GCA_018648985.1 Candidatus Ruthturnera sp. | reverse complement strand
CGGTAAGATGGAAGGTGGTGCAGATGATAGAAACATTGCATACATGATTGAGCGTGATAGCGCTGATGGCCCAGTTTATCATCAAGAGTGGTTTGGTATGAAGCCAACTACACCAATTATTTCTGGTGGTATGAATGCGCTACGTCTTCCAGGTTTCTTCGAAAACTTAGGTCACGGTAACGTAATCAACACTTCTGGTGGTGGTTCTTACGGTCATATCGATTCTCCTGCGGCGGGTGCTAAGTCACTACGTCAAGCATACGATTGTTGGATGGCTAAAGCTGACCCAATTGAATTTGCTAAAGATCACAATGAATTTGCTCGTGCATTCGAGTCATTCCCTGGTGATGCAGATGCTCTATACGAAGGTTGGAGAGATAAGCTAGGCGTTCACAAGTAAATCTTGTAACAAATAGTTAATAAAAAGCCTCTGCTACATGCAGGGGTTTTTTTACTTATAAAGCATTAAAATATAAAAATTATAAATTTAGGATAGAGTTATGTCAGATTTCGATATTAATCAATTTAAAATTGAATTAGAGCCTTTTTACGAAGCGCAATCAAACGAAGCAGAGTTATATACGGCTGCTTATAATGCAAGGTTACCCGTTATGGTTAAAGGGCCAACAGGTTGTGGTAAATCGCGTTTTATTGAGCATATGGCTTATAAATTAGACAAGCCTATTATTACCGTATCTTGTAATGAAGATATTACTGCTTCAGACTTGATCGGCCGTTTTTTGCTAGATGCGAATGGCACCCGTTGGGTAGATGGTCCACTCACATTGGCAGCACGCCATGGTGCAATTTGTTATCTTGATGAAATTGTAGAAGCGCGCCAAGATACCATGGTGGTTATTCACTCATTAACGGATCACCGTCGCGAGCTAATGTTAGATAAAAAAGGTGAGCTAGTTAAAGCGCACCCTGATTTCCAGTTGGTAATTTCATATAATCCAGGTTATCAAAGTTTAATGAAAGACCTTAAGCAGTCTACTAAGCAACGTTTTACTGGTATGGATTTTGACTACGCCTCAGCTGAGCTTGAAGCATCGATTGTTGTAAAAGAATCAGGCGTAGATGCTGATATGGCAAAAAGCCTGGTTAAGCTTGCACAGACAACACGTAATTTAGTGGGCCATGGCCTCGATGAAGGCTCTTCAACACGCTTGCTTAACTATGCAGGTACACTGATTGCTGCTGGTGTCGATGTTAAAGATGCATGCCATATGGCACTAGTATGTCCAATCACCGATGATGCTGAAGTACGTACCACGATGGGTGGTGCGATTGACGCTATTTTTGGCTAAAGGTTAATTGATAACGTGACTGAAGAAAGCCTACATCAACCCCTAGATTGCGCTTTTAAATCTGT
>JABGOT010000100.1 GCA_018648985.1 Candidatus Ruthturnera sp. | reverse complement strand
GGCTGGACGATTCTCGTACACCCGCTATTTACTGATCAGTTAAATGAGCTAACCAGTCAAGTTGAAAAGCTTAAGCAAAAAGACTCAACTAGCTATATAAATAATGCTGCAACTAAAAGATTGGCTGCTATTCATAAACTGGCATTTGATGTTATTCCTAAAGATCCAACACTGTCAATTTATAGACAGGGTAATACACTAGGTAAAGACAATAAGCATTGGTTTAGGGCAAAGTTTTTTCAGCAGTATCGTTTATTTTTTCGATACCATATCAAATCAAAAATAATTGTATATGTATGGGTTAATGACGAAAAGAGTAAACGTGCCTATGGCAGTAAAACGGATGCCTATTATAAATTTTCAAAGATGATAAAAAATGGCAATCCGCCAAGTAGCTGGAAACAATTATTAACTGAATCCGCTAGTAATTAAAATTAGATGGACTTATTTACAGCGGCGAATAAGTCAAAGTTTCGTTCAAATGGTCATCGGATAAATGCGCATAAGTCATGGTCATTTGAATATCTGAGTGTCCTAAGATTTTTTGCAGTGTTAGGATGTTTCCACCATTGATAATAAAGTGACTGGCAAACGTATGACGTAGAACGTGCGTATTTTGCCCCTGTTCTAGCTCAATGCCGGCTTCTTTTAATCCTTGCTTAAAAAGTTTTTCACTAGCCATAAGTGGCGGTGTGATTTCTTGAGCTAATTCTGGCTTGAGTGGTATCGATCTATTCTTGCCGCTTTTAGTTTGAGTGAGGTGCAATTTATTGTTAATGATTTGATCACCTTGCAAGCGTTTTACCTCGCCCCATCTTGCACCAGTAGAAATACAAAGTTTGGCTGCTTGCAATGTATCACCAGTTAAAGTTGACAGTAATTTGTTAATTTCACCTTTTGATAAAAATCTAAGTTTGCGTTCGACAATCTTAATTTTTTTAACTTTATTTATTGGCGTGGGGTAGTTAATTTCTTCAAGCTCAAAAAGCTTGTTATAAATAGCATTAATAAACCCTTGCTCTTTATTGATGGTATTTGCCTTGCAAGTTTTCAAACGATTCGCCCTATACTTAACCCACTGATTGTTTGTTAAGGTGTTGGCTGTTGGATCATTTAGTCTTTCAGCAACAAGTAAAGCTCTATTACGGACTCTATCTCCATCCCTTAAGGTTGTGCCATGAATTTTGTGCCAAAGCTTGATTAAATCGCTTAATTTTCGTTCGTCTTGTTGATTGTCAGGTTGCCACTCTTTACCAGAATCTATTTGTTCATAAATCAGGCGCTCATAACGCTGCGCCTCTTGTTTGGTTTTGAAGCGCTTTTGATGGCGCTTGTCACGACCTTGAGTGATATCAACCGTAAATGTACCGTTTGTATTTTTTCTAATCATATTTACTCCTCCTGCCCCAATTCGGTAATTGCATCAATTTGTTCTGGGAAGTTGGTTTTTCCTGTCAGCAACCATATGGTGTATTTAGGGAATTTGTTGCAAAGAGCAGTCAATACATTTTGTG
>JABGOT010000053.1 GCA_018648985.1 Candidatus Ruthturnera sp. | reverse complement strand
TCTGCTTATTTATTGATTAAAACAAAGGCTCACCATAGCTTTGCTGATATAGGCGCTCAATTTTGTCTAAATCAAATTGATGGTTTTGCGTGCCCAAATGTGCAATTTTAATTGCACCCAATAAACCCGCCAACTGACCGGTGGTTTTCCAATCCATATCATTCATTAATCCGTACAACAAACCTGCACGATAAGCATCGCCACAACCTGTTGGGTCTTGCGTTGATTCTGCCTTTGCTGGGGCGATATTAATCACTTCACCACCGGTATGGATTTCACTGCCTTCACCACCTTTGGTAATAATCAGTGCATCGACCATTGAGGCGATTGCCGCTAAATCAAGCCCAGTTTTATCTTGTAACATTTGTGATTCATAATCATTCACAGCCACATAAGTCGCTTGCTCTACAAAGGTTGTTAGTTCTTCACCTGAGAACATTGGCATACCTTGGCCCGGATCAAATATAAAAGGGATGCTAGCATCAGCAAACTGCGTAGCATGCTCAATCATGCCATCACGACCATCGGGGGAAACAATGCCGATATCTGCAACGCTGGCATCATCAACCTTATTCTCATGAGAATTACTCATCGCCCCTGGATGAAAAGCAGTAATTTGGTTATCATCCATATCAGTGGTGATAAATGCTTGGCCCGTATAACTACCTTCAATCACTTTCATGTGTGTGGTGTTCATATGATGGGATTCCATCCATTTCATGTAGGGTGCAAAATCTTCGCCCACCGTTGCCATTGGCACAGAACTAGCGCCCAATAAATGTAAGTTATAAGCAATATTTCCGCCACAGCCACCAAACTCTTTGCGCATGGTTGGCACAAGGAATGAAATATTTAACATGTGCACCTTGTCTGGCAAGATGTGGTTTTTAAATTGGTCTTGAAACACCATAATAGAATCAAAGGCATACGAGCCACAAATTAACGCTGTTTTTGACATAGTTTTTTTCTCCTTATATTTGTAATAGGCAAGGCCTATTACATTATCTTAATTCTTCAGGTACCGGGAAATGAACATCTTCCAAAGTACCACTCACTTCAATAACTTCACTTGCACCAAAGTCGTATAAATAATTAATAACCTCTTGTACCAATACTTCGGGTGCAGATGCACCAGCAGTCACGCCCACGGTATTTGCACCTTCTAACCAGCTTGGTTGTATTTCATCAGCACCATCAATTAAGTAAGCATCTTTTTGTAATTTTTCAGCAATTTCTCGCAAACGATTTGAGTTGCTTGAATTGCTGGAGCCAAGCACTAGTAATACGTCTGAATCTTGCATGAGTGTTTTAACGGCATCTTGTCGATTTTGTGTAGCATAACAAATATCGTCTTTTTTCGGTGATTTGATCTCGGGAAATTTATCTTTAAGCGCATCAACGATTTGCTGTGTATCGTCTACCGATAAAGTGGTTTGCGTTGTGTAAGATAGGTTTTCGTTAGTCAGATCCAGCTTATCGATATCGGCTACAGTTTCAATTAACTCAACACTTGTACCTTCACTTGATTGACCTAAAGTGCCCTCTACTTCGGGGTGACCTTCATGACCAATAAGAATGACTTTGTGATTTTGCTTTTGCTTGCGTGCCACCTCTTTATGTACTTTAGTCACTAATGGGCAAGTAGCATCGTAGACTGTCGCACTGATTTTATTGGCTTGCTGTCGTACTATTTGGGAAACACCATGGGCACTAAAAATCACCACTTCACCTTTAGGCACTTCGGATATTTCCTTTACAAAAATAGCGCCTTTTGATTTGAGATCGCTCACTACAAATTTATTATGCACCACTTCATTGCGCACATAAATAGGTGCGCCGTGTCGATCAATAGCGCGTTCTACAATTTCAATGGCGCGATCAACACCGGCACAAAACCCTCTAGGATTGGCCAACAAAACTTTCATTAATTTTTCTCGAGTATTTCTACTTGGAATGACACATCACAACCTGCCAACGGGTGATTAAAATTAACGGTAACCTCGTCGCCATCAACCTTATCAATACAGCCAACATACGAATCTCCCGTTGGGGTTTCAAACTCAACAGCAGCATCTACTTCAACCACCATATCTTTAGGGAAATCAGCAAGACTCATTACTTGAATGGCTTCATCATAGATTGATCCAAACGCCTCTTCGGAGGTGAGTAAAAAAGTTTGTAGTTTTCCAACTATCGCCTCCTGGATACAAGATTCCAAACAAGGGTCAAGCTGACCATCGCCAATCTCAAATTCGAAAGGGGTGTCGAGTGTTTCATCAGCCACCGCACCGTTTGAGTGGGTGAGCTTATACAGCAGTTTGTATTTAGCCATGCAGTGCTTGTAATAACTGGTGAACTTTGTTGCGTAGCTCGTGACGATGCACGATCATGTCAATCGCGCCTTTCTCAAGTAAAAATTCACTGCGTTGGAAGCCTTCAGGCAAAGTTTCAAGTACCGTTTGTTCCACCACACGAGGACCGGCAAAACCAATCAGTGCATTGGGCTCAGCAATATGAATATCACCCAACATCGCAAAACTGGCAGATACGCCACCCATAGTTGGGTCAGTCAAGACAGAGAAAAATGGAATTTTCTTATCGCTTAGTAGCTTCAAAATTAAAGCTGTTTTGCTCATTTGCATTAGAGAAAACAAACCTTCTTGCATGCGCGCACCACCCGAAGCTGAAAAACAAACAAGTGGTGCGTTGGTACGGATGCTCTCTTGTGCAGCGCGTACAAACTTCTCGCCCACGACAGAGCCCATCGAACCACCCATAAATTTAAACTCAAAAGCAGCGACAACAATAGGCATACCATTGAGTGTGCCTTTTTTAACAACTAAGGCGTCTTTCTCACCGGTGTTTTTTTGTGCTTGTGAATAACGGTCTTTATATTTCTTTTGATCTTTAAACTTTAACGGATCAACAGCAACCAAATCAGCAGCAATTTCTTCTTGGCCATCAGTATCTAAAAAACTCTCAATACGTACTCTGGCAGAAATACGCATATGGTGATCACAATTTGGACACACATAAGTTTGTTGCTTGAGTTCCTCTTCATACAAAGTAGATTCACACTTGGGGCATTTGCTCCACAAGCCTTCGGGAATGTTCTTTTTTACAACATTAGTAATTGAAGGTAGTATTTTTTCTAGCCAACTCATAATAGATTCCTTATTTTACGGCAGCTGATATTTCAGCTGACAATGCACCAACACTTGTTAACATTTTATCCCTATCTGTGGCATATTGCTCAATAAATGACACTAATGACGACCCAACAATGACCGCATCAGCCGTAGCTGAAACCGCTTTGGCTGTTGCTGCATCCTTAATGCCAAAGCCCACACCCACAGGCAGGTCAATAAATTGACGAATTCTGGCCATATTGGCATTGACTGCATCAACATCAATATGACCAGCGCCAGTTACCCCTTTGAGAGATACAAAATATACAAAGCCTGAGGCTACATTAGCCAAAAAAGCTAGTCGGTCATTGGTGGTGGTTGGCGCCACAAGGAAGATAAAATCAATATCAACACCATCTAAGCATTGTTTTAAATCATGCGCTTCTTCTGGTGGCATGTCTACTACCAACACACCATCAACACCACTCTTACTTGCTGCATCAGCAAACGTTTGATAACCAAATACTTCAATCGGATTAAGATAACCCATTAACACCACAGCTGTGGTGTCGTTAACTTGCCTAAATTTCTTTACCAAATCAAGCACGTCATGCAAACTTACGCCATCAGCCACGGCGCGTTCGTGCGATTTAGCTATCATTGGGCCGTCAGCCATTGGATCAGAAAATGGCACGCCAAGCTCAATGATATCAGCGCCGTTGTCGACCAATGTTTGCATCAAATCATACGTGTTGTCTAAACCACTATCACCCGCGGTAATAAATGGAATAAAGGCCTTGGTGCCGGATTCGCCTAATTGATTAAAAACGGTTGTAATTCTAGACATGGTTAAGATTGTATCACACTATGATCGTGCGCTAAATTCATGCACACTGTCAACCAGCACTTTCATGTTCTCAGGGTTAACATCTGGCGTAATACCGTGGCCCAAGTTAAAGATATGGCCTGTGTCACCTTTAAACTGGCTTAATACTTTTTTCACCTCTGCTCGAACAACTTCGGGTGTGCCATACATAACAGCAGGATCCAGGTTGCCTTGAATCGCCACTTTGTCGCCAATTTGTTGTTCAACTTCACTTAGCTCTACTGTCCAATCAATGCCCACGCCATCACAACCGGTATTGGCAATTTCATTCAAATGCTTGCCGCCATTCTTACTAAACAAAGTAATCGGTGTATTTGGGTGTTTTGCTTTAACGCCATTGACAATTTTCTGCATATAACTCAGTGAAAAATCCAAATAATTAGACTTAGAGAGCACCCCGCCCCAAGTATCAAACACCATCAAGCTGTCTGCACCACTTAGCACTTGCTGATCTAAATAAGCGATAACACTGTCGGCTAATTTTTCTAATAACAAATGTAGCATTTTCGGATCATTAAAGAGCATCGCTTTGGTTTTAGCAAAAGTTTTGCTGCTGCCACCCTCAATCATATAAGTGGCCAATGTCCAAGGGCTACCACTAAAACCAATGAGTGGTGCACGTGTGCCTAGCGCTGTTTTAATGGTTGATACCGCGTCAAAAACATAAGTTAAATCACTATTAACCTCTGATGGAATAGCCTCAATATCTGCCAAGGTTTGAATAGGGTTTTTGAATTTCGGCCCTTCGCCTTCACTAAAGTACAAGCCTAAGCCCATCGCATCAGGAATGGTTAAGATATCAGAAAACAAAATCGCCGCATCAAGATCAAATCTATCAATTGGCTGCATGGTTACTTCACAGGCTAACTCTGCGTTCTTGCACAAGCTCATGAAATCACCCGCTTGTTTACGGGTGGCTCGGTATTCTGGTAAATAACGACCTGCTTGGCGCATTACCCAAATAGGCGTACGTGAAACTGGTTTTTTTAATAAGGCGTTGATGTAGTCAAATGACATGATTTTTCATATAAAAAAGAATGTAGTGATTATATCGGCATTTAGGTGATAATCAGGCATAAAAAAAGCCACAAAAGTGGCTTTTTTTATTGAATGTCTGGTGTTTAGCGCTTGAATGAAGCGTAACGAGATTTAAACTTCTCAACACGACCAGCACTATCCATAATTTTTTGCTTACCTGTGTAAAAAGGGTGGCAGCTAGAACACACATCTAAATGCAATTCTTCTTTACCAATGGTTGAACGTGACTCAAAAGTATTGCCGCACGAACATACTACTTTCACAGTGTCGTAATTAGGATGGATATCTGTTTTCATGTTTATAGTGTTTATGTAAATCTAAAAGAGGAGGAATTATATACTATTATCATGCGCTATTCTTGATTTTTTCTCAGTCGAGATGCATTAGCAATCACAATGATTGAACTGATTGGCATCACAATCGCCGCAAACAGTGGGGTCACCTTAGCCATCATTGCCAATGGCACCATTAAAGCATTGTAAGACAAGGCAAAAACAATGTTTTGTTTGATGGTTATTTGTGTGCGTTTTGAGAGTTGAATCGCCTCAATAACAGGGGCAAGTGTTGCCTTTAAAACCACCACATCTGCACTAGCAACTGACACATCAGCGCCAGAGCCAATCGCAATATTGGCATCTGCTTGCGTGAGTGCTGGCGCATCATTAATACCATCGCCCACCATCAACACCAAGCCTTGTTTTTGCAAAGACTTTATGTGCTGCGCTTTATCATTTGGCAATACCTCAGCAACCACATGGTCAATACCCAGCTGATTGGCTACTGATTGAGCCACTTGGGTACGGTCACCACTTAACATGGATACTGTTTTTCCCATATTTTTTAATTGCTCGATGGTAGCTTTTGCATCTTTTTTGATTTGATCATTTAACGCAATAAACCCTAAAATAGTTTGCTCATCGCCGCACCAAACACAAGTGTAACCTTGTTGCTCCAATACGCTTGCTTGCTCTGACCACTTAATATTTTCAGATACTGAAAGATGGTTTAAATTTCCCACCCAATAACGCTTGCCATCAACCTTGGCCGATACGCCCAAACCTGGTGATGTTTTAAAATCATCTGCTAATTGATCAATATTATGCTCATCTGCATAACGAACAATTGCTTTTGCTAATGGGTGTTCAGAGTGCTTTTCAATCGCACTCATGATGCCGACCAACGTATTGTTATCCATTTGGCTGACGATCTTACTCACCCGAGGCAAACCCAAAGTTAGTGTGCCAGTTTTATCAAATACCACATACTTAACTTTGCTGAGCACCTCTAACGCATCGCCGTTTTTTATCAAAATATTATGTTTTGCCGCCGCGCCACTAGCCACTGCAATACTCATTGGGGTGGCCAGACCAAAGGCACATGGGCAGGTGATAATCAGCACACTAGTGGCACTGAGCAGTGCTAAGTCAAAATCAATGTTTGACCAATAAATAAACGTTGCACTTGCCAGCAGCAGTGTTGTCCACACAAAATAGGGAATAATTTTATCAATCGTACAAACAATACGGCTTTTGCTGGCGCGCGTATTTTCGACCAAATCAACAATCTGGCTGAGTGCCGATTGTTTGCTGGTTTGAGTTACTTCGACTTCTAAACTGCCGTTGATATTAAGCGTGCCGGCAAATACATCGTCGCCCACTTGCTTGTTAACAGGCAATGACTCACCACTCAATAATGACTCATCAATCTCGGCCTTACCTAGGCGTATAACACCATCAATGGCGATGCGCTCTCCCGGTTTAATCAGTACAATATCACCAATTTCAATCACGCCAATCGGCTTTATTATTTCGTTATTGTCTTTTTTTAGTAAGGCAATTTTGGGTTGTAATTGTTGTAGGCTTGTTGAAGCTGATAAGGCAGATTTTTTGCTCGATGCCTCTAAATAACGACCAATTAAAATCACAAAAATAAAGTTCACCACCGTATCAAAATATACCTCACCTTTGGTTGAAAACCCAAGCAACACATAGGTTGAATAAAAATACGTCACCAGGGCGCCAATACTAATAGGTACATCCATATTCATAAATCGATTTTTAATGCCAAAATATGCATTTTTCAAAAATGGATAACCAGCATAAAATAATGTTGGTGTCGCTAAGGCAAACCCTAGCCATTGAAAATACTGATGATACTGCCCACCACTAGCACCTGTGTACATTGCGATTGAAATCCACAATAGATTCATCATTGTAAATCCAGCAAAACCAATGCGATAAAGCATGGATTTATTTTTACGTTGCTGTTGTAATTCGGCCATATTTTGCTCATAAGGCATGGCTGCATAGCCTAAATCAGCTAAGGTTTTCATAATAGAAGAAAGTTGGATTTCTTCATCCTTCCAATGGACTCTAATACGTTTATCAGTTAAATTAACCCGCACCCAAACAACGCCCCCTAATGCGCCAACGGCACGTTCAATTAACCACACACAAGCTGCACAATGAATCGTATTGCTGATTAGCGTTATGGTTTTTGTGTTCGGATCAGATGATTCTAAAAATGGCTGCTGAAAAGCATGGGCGTCATAAAACTCTAATGGATATTCCAAATCAACAGCGGGTAACAGCGAGCTGGTTTGTTGGTCGTAAAAACCACCCAGCCCACTACTGTAAATAGTTTGGCATACACTAGCGCAACCAGCGCAACAAAAATCATGTTGCACGCCTTCAATAACCGCCACAACTTTGTTGGTGTCAGTTACAGATAATTCGCAGTGGTAACAACTATCACTCATGACGCTTGATTTTACTCAAAGGTGTCTTATAATGGTGTTACTCAAACAATTAAAATTAGACATGAAACGTTTAATCCTACTTGGCTCTTTACTTGTACTCAGCACTGCCAGCATTGCCGCTGAACAAATTCGCTTATACAAGCAATATATCGTTGGCATGCCCAAGCCTTTTTTGCAAAAAGTGCATCAGCTAGAAGACTGCTCTGCCAAGTATGAGCAAGGCACGTTGTGCATGCAAAACCACTCTCTATCAGGTGAAAACACCGAAATTGCCTTTCGATTTTTGAATGATCGGCTGGTTGCTATCGTGCTGATGATGCCTTTAAAGGATGTAAGCAAAATCAAAAAGATGTTTCATGTAATGAAAACTCAATTTGATCTTGTGCTTATTGAGGATGACAAATCTCGCTTAGATATTATTGAAATCAGTAACAATACTTTTGCTAAGAACGATTTCACCAAAATGATTGCTGATTTTGAAAACAAAGCCTACCAAAAACACAACATTAAATACACCTTCATTAGCAAAGATGAGTTCAAGGTGCAATCACGCAAAGCACGTAATTTTTCAGAAGTCTTTAAAGACGCACCCATCAAAATGCGTGCCGCTACTTACAGCGTAGGCCGCAAAGATGGCAAAGTCATGGGCACCATTAGCTTTATTGCGCCGGGTGTTACTCAAGCCTATCTCGATCAAAACCCTATCGTTGAAGACTTCTAGGTAATTATCATGACTCAAATCCATGGCATTATTCTTGCAGCAGGCAAAGGCACGCGCATGAACTCAACCAAGCCTAAAGTTTTACAAACACTCTCGGATAAAACTTTGCTTGGGCATGTGCTAGCGCAAGCACAACAACTGTGTTCACAAGTACATGTAGTTTATGGCTTTGGTGGCGAGCAAGTAAAACAGACCATTAATGATGATTCAATTAATTGGGTTGAACAAGCCGAGCAACTCGGTACCGGGCACGCAGTTCAACAAGCCATGCCCTCTATTGATGACGATTCAATATCCTTAGTCTTATATGGCGATGTGCCCCTCATTGAACAATCCACATTGAATGACCTAATCACTCAAGCGCAACACAGTGGTGTGGCATTACTATCTGTCGTGTTAGAAAACCCCACAGGCTATGGTCGTATTATTAGACAGAACAACCAAATCCAAGCCATTGTCGAACAAAAAGA
>JABGOT010000101.1 GCA_018648985.1 Candidatus Ruthturnera sp. | reverse complement strand
TTCAGTTAAAGATTTAATTTAGACAATAAAAAACCCTCTTTCGAGGGTTTTTTATGAGCCTGTTAATTACAAGTATTTTTATACGCAACCTGTTGGCTGGGGCATACCACCATACTTAGTGATTGGCTTCATTGGGCCAGTTAGCCATTCTTTGAATAAGATTTTCTTGTCAATACCAACAACCTTAGCAAAGGTTCTGATTGGCGGCACTGCCGAGTTCTCAGCAAAGTATTCTCTGGCAGCCATAATTTGAGTCACCATGCTTTCAGTAAGCTCTATTTCGTCCTCTTTTGCCATTTCATGCATGATTTCTTCCGTCCAAATTGTTGGGTCGACTAAATATCCATTACCTGTTCTTTCTAATGCCATTTTAATTTCCTTTTTAATTAATACTTGTGGCTATTATAGTGGCTTACCTTAATAAAATACTTGGTTTTTATGAGGGAATAACACTTATACCTAGTCGGTATAATTTAGCGCTTATGGATTGGATGCAACTCACACTAGAAACACACAAGGACCAAGCGGATTTTGTCAGTGAAATATTGATAGGCTTAGAGAGTGTGTCGATCACCTTTAGTGACACACATGATGATGAAATTTTTGAGCCGCCCGTCGGTGAAACGCCGCTATGGCCTGATACCACGATCAAAGCCTTGTTTGATTTAGAAATTGATCAGGCGCATGTGCAGTCAATGCTATTGCAGTTGTGTGATATTAAACAATCCTCTTTTGAATTACTCAAAGATCGTGTTTGGGAAGACGAGTGTAAGAAAGATTTTCATGCTATGCAGTTTGGTCAGCGCATTTGGATTTGTCCATCATGGGAAGATGCATCTAAGCTGCCTAATGATGCCGTGGTGATTGATATGGACCCTGGCTTGGCCTTTGGTACCGGTACACACCAAACGACTGATTTATGCTTACAGTATCTTGATGAAAACCCACCGATTAATCAAACAGTGATTGATTATGGCTCTGGTACGGGCGTGTTGGCAATAGCCGCAGTCAAGATCGGCGCCATAAGTGCAATCGCCATAGACAATGATCCGCAAGCGGTATTGGCCACGATTGACAATGTCAAAACCAATCAAGTTGATGATAGTATCAATGTGCTACACACTGATGATGAAGATAGTTTGAACCAAGTAGACTTGTTGATTGCCAATATTTTAGCCAATCCTTTGGTGGGGTTATGCGAACATTTTTCAGGCCTAGTTAAGTCTGGCGGTAAAATAACGCTTTCAGGTATTTTGCAAGAACAGCTTGATATGGTATTAGAGGCCTACGGTGAATATTTTTCTTGTTTAGAAGTTACACAAAAAGATCAGTGGTGTCGAGTGGATGGGATTAGGAAATAAAAATGAGTAAACAAATAAAAGCAGTGTCGTTAATATCTGGTGGACTAGATTCTCTTTTGAGTACAAAGCTACTACTTGATCAAGGCATTCACGTGGAAGGCATTAACTTCTTTACTGGTTTTTGTGTAGAGGGTCATACGCATGCGATTCGTAAGCAAAAGAGTGACAAGCCAAAGCGTAATAATGCCTT
>JABGOT010000072.1 GCA_018648985.1 Candidatus Ruthturnera sp. | reverse complement strand
CAAGATTTACACCTAGGTTGGTGACTACTAAAGCTAGATTCGCACTCGTGACAAATGCAGAACTTTGCATTTTCTGCACAAAGCACACAAGATTGCTCAGGAATAAGTGCGCTTAATCGCGAGTAAAAACCCATGTTAATTCATCAGACATATCTTGTCTGAATTGGTAGCCTTCAATATTAAAATCTTTGAGCGATTCTGGCTTGGTTAGTCGATTCTTAATCATGTAATTCACCATGAGGCCACGGGCACGCTTTGCGTAAATACCAATGATTTTATAAGCATCATTCTTAAGCTCTTTAAAAGCGATATTGATGATTTTAGCGTTGAGTGATTTTTTATCAATGCCTTTAAAATATTCATTAGAGGCAAGATTGATAATCACCTCTGACTCATCTTCATTCAACACGCTTGAAATTTTATCACCCCAAAAGTCATATAGGTTTTTGCCTTGATCGTTTTTCAGCTTGGTGCCCATTTCTAAACGGTAAGGTTGTATTAAATCAAGCGGTCTGATGACGCCGTATAAGCCAGACAACATACGCAAATGATCTTGCGCAAATTCTAAATCATCGGATGATAAGCTGGGTGCGTCAATGCCGTTATACACGTCACCTTTGAATGCTAATAACGCTTGTTTGGCATTACCCGTTGTAAATGGCGTGCTAAAAGTTTGAAAACGATCAAAATTTAATTTGGATAATTTGTCGCTAATTGACATCAGATTAGCAATATCATCTTGGGTTTTGCTCTTAAGAAAATCAACCAAAATTTGTGATTGCTCAATTTGTCGCGTTTGTGTAAATGCGCCAAATTGTGTTGCATCAAAGTCTTGTGTTTTAGATGGTGAGATAACAGCTAACATCGATTTATAAATAAGGTTAAAAAATTAAAAAATATTCTACCCGAAAATTATTCGTAAAAACAGGACTAACGTCACGTATTTGAGGCCCAGATAACCACTCTTTTACGTTATAATTAGGGGATTTTTTTCGATTGTTATTTAAGCCTTTATCACCATGAAAGAACAGTTATTACACCTACCTAAGCCTCACGGTCTTTATCATCCAAATAATGAGAAGGAGAACTGTGGCGTTGGCTTTATTGCGCATATTAAGGGTGAGCCTTCACATCAAATTACTGCAGATGCATTAGAAATGCTAACGCGTATGGATCACCGTGGTGGTTGTGGTTGTGAGTCTAATACAGGTGATGGTGCAGGTATTCTAACTGATATTCCGCACGAGTTTTTTATCAAAGAAATTAAAGCAGATTTTGGTGTTGATGTTAAGCCAGGAAACTATGGTATTGGTAATATTTTCTTACCGCAGGACGACAGCGAAAGAGCGCATTGCATCAGTGTATTAGAACAAGCCATCAAAGACGAAGGACAAACACTAGTGGGCTGGCGCGATGTGCCAATTGATACCGACAAGGCTGATGTTGGAGACACGGCAAGAGCTTCACAGCCAATTATTAAACAGTTGATTATTGCTAGTGCAGACGGCCTTGACAATAAAGCCTTTGAGCGCACCCTATTCATTATTAGAAAGCATGCGTCAAATGCGATTCGTACTGACGAATCTTTGTCTCAAGCGTTGTTATTTTACGTTTGTAGTTTATCAACTACTGTCATTATCTACAAAGGCATGTTGATGGGCTCTCAAGTGCTTGATTTTTATTCTGATTTATCAAATCCTGAGTACGCCACTTACTTGGCAATGGTGCATTCGCGCTTCTCGACCAATACGTTCCCGTCTTGGGATCGAGCTCAACCTTGTCGCTACATGTCGCACAATGGTGAAATCAACACTCGCCAAGGCAACTATAACTGGATGCGTGCCCGAGAAGGCGTGTTGGAAAGTGAATTATTCAAAGATGATTTAGCCAAAACATTGCCGGTGATTGAAACCGAAGTCTCTGATTCAGGCAGTTTTGATAATGTGTTAGAGTTCTTAATGATGAATGGTCGTACTTTGCAAGAAGCGGTACTGATGATGGTGCCTGAAGCTTGGCAAAATGATGACAACATGAGTGACGATAAAAAGGCATTTTACGAGTATTTCTCAAATGTGATGGAGCCATGGGATGGCCCTGCTTCTATCGCCTTTACCGATGGTCGTTATATTGGTGCGGTACTAGATCGTAACGGCTTACGCCCTTCACGTTTTTACCTAACACATGATGACCGAGTTATTATGGCCTCTGAAGTCGGTGTGGTTGATGTGGCAACTGACAACGTTAAAACCAAAGGCAGATTACGCCCCGGCAAGATGTTCTTGGTTGATTTTGACAAAGGCGAGTTAGTAGATGACGAAGCTATTAAGGCTGATTTTGCTGCACAAAACCCTTATCAAGATTGGCTCAACGACCAACAGATTCATTTGTCAGAATTCAAATCTGAAGAAGAAGCACACGGCTTCCATCCAGAGTCTTTAATTCATCGTTTAAAGGCTTTTGGTTACAGCACTGAAACCTTACAATTCATGCTTCTGCCTTTGGTCAACGAGCTTCGTGACCCAGTAGGCTCTATGGGTAACGACTCAGCGCTGGCGTGTTTGTCTGATCAGTCGCGTATTATTTATGATTATTTCAAACAATTATTTGCACAAGTAACCAACCCGGCAATTGATTCAATCCGTGAAGAAGTGGTGATGTCATTGCGTTGTTCTATCGGCCCTGAAGGCAATCTTTTAAACAACAAAGCAGAAAATGCACATCGCCTAGTCATTGACCACCCGATTTTGACTAATGAAGAAACCGCAGCACTTCGCCATTGTAATCATCGTGGTTGGACTAGTAAAACCATTGATATTACTTACGATATTAACGGAGGTAAAAAAGTATCAGAACTACTGGATGATATTTGCCAACAAGGCTCTCAAGCCATCAAAGATGGTCATTCTTTAGTGATTTTATCTGATCGAAATGTGGGTGAAAATCGTGTTGCTATCAGTACATTACTAGCCTCTTCAGCGCTACATCGCTACTTAATTGCTAGCCATGAGCGTACACAAGTTGGCATTATTGTAGAAACAGGCGAAGCACGTGAGGTGCATCATTTCTGTTTACTGACTGGCTATGGCGCTGATGCTATCAACCCATATTTAGCTTTTGAAGCACTGTGGCAAGCTCGTCGTGATGATATGATCGACATAGAAAGTGATAAGGCTATTATCCAGGCCTATCGCAAAGGTGTAGGCAAAGGCATGCTTAAAGTCATGGCGAAGATGGGTATTTCTACATTGGAATCATACAAAGGTGCGCAAATTTTTGAGGCCGTTGGTCTAGCACCAGAAGTAATGGAAAAATGTTTCTTTGAAACCGCATCACGCATTAAAGGTGTAGGTTTTGACGTTTTACAATCAGAAGTTGAAAAACGTCATCAAAGCGCTTACCAAACCAACGATCTTGACAACTTAGGCCAATACCATTGGCGTAGTGGTGGTGAAAAACACATGTGGGAGCCGCAAACTATTGCCAACTTACAGCTCGCTGCGCGCAATAATGACAAAGAAGCCTATTGGGCGTTTTCTAAACGATCTAATGAAGAAGGTACACGCAACTGTACACTGCGCGGTTTAATGTCGTTTAAACAAGGCAACCCAATTTCAATTGATGAAGTAGAGGGTGTTAAAGAAATCGTCAAACGTTTTGCTACAGGTGCGATGAGCTTTGGCTCAATTTCTGCAGAATCACACGAGTCCCTAGCCATTGCCATGAACCGCCTAGGCGGAAAATCTAATACTGGTGAAGGCGGTGAAGATGCTAAGCGTTGGACGCCAGATGCAAATGGTGATTCACGTCGAAGTGCAATCAAACAAGTTGCTTCAGGTCGTTTTGGTGTGACGATTGATTATCTTAACAACGCTGATGAAATCCAAATTAAAGTATCGCAAGGTGCGAAACCAGGCGAAGGTGGAGAGCTACCAGGCACTAAAGTTGATGAAGGTATTGCTAAAATTCGCCACTCAACGCCAGGTGTGGGTTTAATCTCACCACCACCACATCATGATATTTATTCTATTGAAGATTTATCACAACTTATTTTTGACCTTAAGCGCTCAAACCCTGCTGCACGTATTAGTGTGAAGTTGGTTGCAGAAGTAGGTGTTGGCACGATTGCGGCAGGTGTAACCAAAGCTAAATCGGACCATATCGTTATAGCAGGTCATGATGGTGGCACAGGTGCATCGCCACTAACCTCTATCAAACACGCGGGTTTGCCGTGGGAATTAGGCCTAGCTGAAACTCACCAAACCCTGGTTATGAATGACTTACGTTCACGCGTGGTGATTCAAACTGATGGTCAGCTAAAAACGGGTCGCGACGTGGCAATTGGTGTTTTACTAGGCGCTGAAGAATTTGGTTTTTCAACCGCACCACTCGTTACCATGGGTTGTATCATGATGCGTAAGTGTCATCTTAATACTTGCCCGGTTGGTATTGCCACGCAAGACAAAGAGTTGCGTAAGAAATTTACAGGCAAGCCAGAGCACGTAGTTAACTACTTATTCATGGTGGCCGAAGAGTTACGCATGATTATGGCAGACCTTGGCTTCAAAACCGTCAACGAGATGATTGGTCGTGTTGATATGCTAGGAACAGACAAAGCCATCGACCACTGGAAACAAGGCTCGATTAATCTAGATGCCTTATTAACACCAGCGAATAAACCAAATGCAGATACCGGCACTTATCAAAGCACTTTGCAAGATCACCAACTAGAGCTACAACTTGACAACAGCCTAATCGAACAATCAAAACCGGCTATCAAAAATGGCGAATCTGTACAGTTTGATTCAATCATTACCAATGTTGACCGCGCAGTTGGCGCTATGCTGTCTTCTCATGTGGTTAAAACCCGCGGTGGTAACAACTTAGATGAAGGCTCAATTCACATTAATTTTAAAGGCTCTGCCGGTCAATCTTTAGGTGCATTCTTAGCGAATGGCATTACTTTAGAGGTTGAAGGCGATGCTAACGACTATGTTGGTAAAGGTTTATCTGGTGGCCGTGTGATTGTTTATCCGCCAAAAAATTCTACCTTTAAATCAGACGAGCAGATTATTGCTGGTAACGTTTGTGGCTACGGCTCAACTGGCGGTGAAATGTACTTATCTGGCCGTGTAGCAGAGCGCTTCTGTGTACGTAACTCAGGCGTGGTTGCTGTGGTTGAAGGTGTGGGCGACCATGGTTGTGAATACATGACTGGTGGCCGTGCAATTATTCTTGGTGAAGTTGGCCGTAACTTTGGTGCTGGCATGAGTGGTGGTATTGCTTACATCTATAATCCAAATAATACCTTTGAGGCTATGGTCAACCCGATTATGGTCGACCTTGATCCGATGGATGATGATGCACAAAAAGAGCTTTATCAGTATGTGTCAAACCATGCGAAATTTACAGGATCTATTGTTGCACAGCGTATTGTTGATAATTGGAATGATGAGCTCAAACACTTTGTTAAAGTCATGCCAAAAGACTTTAAACGTGTCTTACAACAAAATGCTAAATAAGAAAGCTAAACTAGTATTCCCAAGTTTTTGAAAAGTAACCTGAGGCACTGGCTTTAAGTCGAGTGCCTTTATTAATTTCCCAGCCTTCCAACCAGCCCAATTCCATCGATTTTCCGGGTGGCCATTGCTCTCGCATCGCGCTTTTAATAACTGTGCCATCTGTTTTAGATAGCTTAACTTTAACATTATGCAGTGTCTTTCCTATTGGGTTTTTTAAACCAACTACCTTTCCTTGACCAAATATTGATGGCCTAATATAAGCCTCTATTGGCACTGGTGTAACACCCACACCTGAGGGCAGCCTCTCCGGTGCAAAAATAAATACAGCAATCGCAATTGCTGAAAAAATCGAAAAAAATATTGAACTTGATTTCATAAACTTAATTCCTTCTTAAATAGGGATTGCATCAATTACGTCAGCTGTTTCGTCAATAGCGGCATCAATGCCATCACCAACGCCAGGTATTACTGAAATAATGGCACCACCGACACGCATTGGCACAGTCACCACTTTAGTGAGCACACAGCTAGAGAGTAGCAACATTGATAATGACAAAACTGTAATTTTTAACATGATTAATTCCTTTCTAAAATGGTGAAATGATACCTGTGTTGATTTTTTTCATCTGGCTCGTGTGATTCACGGCTAATCTCACTAAATTCAGACCGATCAAATTTAGGAAAATGCGCATCCCCCTCATATTCGCCTTCAATTTGTGTGATATAGAGCCGATCAGCACTGGGTAGCATTTGCTCATAAAAGGAGGCACCGCCCATTACCATCACTTCGTCATCACCCTTAGCTAACTCAAGTGCTGCGTCAATACTGCCCACCACTTCACAACCTTCGGCCTTAAAATCGGTATTACGACTCACGATCACATTACGACGATTTGGCAGTGGGAAGCCAATTGATTCATAAGTCTTACGCCCCATCAATACCGTTTTACCAGTCGTGGTTTTTTTAAAATAACCCAGGTCTGCTGGCAAATGCCAAGGCAAGGCATTGTCTTTGCCAATCAGCTGATTGTCGTCCATTGCCACAATAATTGATAATCGCATAGAAGAAGTTCGAATAAAGTAAAATGAATCTATTTTACAAATACCGGAATCACTCGTGTCATTAATTCTTGCTTCATCTTCACCTTTTAGAAAAGAAGTGCTTAATAAGCTAGGCATGGACTTTGATACTGTATCGCCAGACATTGATGAGTCGCGTCGCGATGGTGAAACACCAGAGCAGCTAGTGTATCGCCTAGCACAAGAAAAAGCAACTGAGGTTGCCAAAACCCAAAGCGGGCTGATCATCGCCTCAGACCAAGTGGCCACGCTGGGCAGTGGTACACAAATCGATGACGAGGTCTTAACCAAGCCACGCTCACATGAAAATGCCATAAAACAACTTCAACAAAGTTCAGGAAATACAGTGACATTTGTTACAAGTTTGACACTTTTAAATACAAATACCAACAATATTCAAACAATTGTCGAAACATTTAAAGTTGTTTTTAAAACTTTAACCACCAAACAAATTGACAACTACCTAAAAAAAGAACAGCCTTACAACTGTGCAGGTAGTTTTAAATCTGAGGCATTGGGTATTAGTCTTTTTGAGCGTTTAGAGGGTAATGACCCCAATACTCTAATTGGTTTACCGCTGATTCAACTCATTAAAATGTTAGAAAACGAAGGCGTGGATATCCTAGCAAACCAGTAATGCCACAACTCTATCTGCAGGACTCTGCGCCATTTAAATCTGGACAAAAATTCTATTGGGGCTCGCTCTACGGTAGTGCACAGGCGCTCGCACTGATTGAATTTGCCAAAGCACAAAATCAAGTGGTTTTGGTCATTGCCAATGATATTACGCATTTCGACCACTTGGTCAAATCACTTAATTTTTATAACAATGGCTTAGACATTCTCAAGTTTGATAACTGGGAAGTGTTAGCTTTTGACCACTTCTCCCCGCATCCAGATATTACGTCGAGTCGCTTAAGCACACTCTCTAAGCTACCAAGTTTGACCAAGGGCATTGTTGTTACCACTTTAGAGTCGTTATCTCAACAGCTGTGCCCGTTAGAATTTAGTCAAAAATACAGTTTTAGCCTACAAACAGGTGATGCAATCGACATGCATAGCTTTGCTGAAAAGTTACTAAAAATTGGCTATAACCGTGTCACTACGGTGATGGAGCACGGTGAATTTAGCGTTAAAGGCTCACTGATTGACTTGTATCCAATGGGAGCAAAATCTCCTTACCGACTTGATTTATTTGACCAAGAAATTGACTCTATTCGCACCTTTGACACTTCAACACAGCGATCAGTCGATGTGACTAATGTCCTATCGTTGTTGCCAGCCAGGGAATTTTCAACCGATGCACAAAGCCTTGGGATTTTTAAACAAAACTATCTAAGTGTTTTTGGTAAAACGGACGACTTCATCTATACCGAAGTCAGTGAATCACGCTTGCCTGGTGGTATTGAGTTCTACGCGCCTTTATTTTTTACCCATACCAACACCTTGTTTGATTACTTGGCAAGCAACACCATTGTCGCGCATTATCAAGGCTTTAGTGATCTAGCCAATACAACCTTTGTTGAAATTCACAACAGGCACCAACAAGCAAGCAATAATTTAGATAGACCACCGTTGTCACTCGAACAAGTATTTTTAAACAAAGAGCAATTGTTTGGCCAAATTAAACAACGACAACAACTGGTCATCGGTACTTCAAAATTAGAAGAAAAAACTGGCAAATTGAACTTTACCAGTAAGTTGTTGCCGCCTTTAAATATTGATGCTCAAGCCAAACACCCACTAGCCAAATTTTTAAATTTTTCTAAAAAATTCAAAGGAAAAATACTCATTGTCTGTGAATCAGAGGGTCGGCAAAGCATACTAACTGATTTATTGAATAACCATGATTTGGCGCCAATTAATATTGATGATTGGCAGGCGTTCACACAGGGCGAACAAAAACTCTATATTACCAATGCCGACCTTAGTGATGGCTTACTCACAAAAGAGATTGCAGTTATCACTGAAGTTAATTTATTCGGTGCTGACGTAGTAAAACAGCAAAGACGCAGACGCGCAAAACACAAAGATTTTGATGAGGCAATTAAATCTCTAGTAGAGATAAAAATTGGTGATCCGATCGTACATGAGGGTTATGGTGTGGGTCGCTACCTGGGTTTAAAAACACAAACGTTCGATGATCTCGCACAAGATTTCTTGATGTTGGAATACGCTAACGGCTCTAAGCTTATGGTGCCGATGACCTCGCTTAATTTGATTTCTCGCTATTCGGGCGCTTCACCTGATATTGCACCATTACACAAGCTCGGTACCAATCAATGGACTAAAGCCAAACAAAAAGCCCATGAAGCGCTGCATGATATTGCTGCCGAGCTACTGGAGATTTACGCCAAACGCCAATCACAAACTGGCTTTGCTTTTCCGGAGCCGAGTGATGCTTATGCTTCTTTCGTATCAAGCTTCCCTTTCGAAGAAACCCCAGATCAGCTTAAAACCATGGGTGA
>JABGOT010000001.1 GCA_018648985.1 Candidatus Ruthturnera sp. | reverse complement strand
GCACCTACTGGATCATCAATCTTAAATGTCTTATCTAACATATTGATTGAGAATACCACTAGCACACCACCGACAGCACCAATTAGAGTTGCTTGTAGCGCTGTTGGCGTATCTGGGCCTGCAGTAATTGCAACCAGGCCTGCTAATGCACCATTTAACGCCATTGTTAAGTCTGCTTTACCCCATAGTAGTTTAACTAGGATTAATGCTGCAATCACACCACCAGCTGCTGCTGCGTTAGTATTTAAGAATACCATTGCCACTGCGTTAGCGCTTTCTTTACTTGCCATTGCTAGTACTGAACCACCATTAAAACCAAACCAACCCATCCATAGGATGAATGTACCTAGCGTTGCTAATGGCATATTCGCACCTGGAATCGCGTTTGATGAACCGTCTTTGTTGTATTTGCCTTTACGAGCACCTAGCACTATCACACCTGCTAAAGCTGCTGCTGCACCGGCCATATGAACAATACCTGAACCGGCAAAGTCTGAGAAGCCTAAGTCACCTAGTACAAACAAACCAAATACTGATTCACCGTTCCAAGTCCATGCACCTTCCATTGGATAAATAATGCCCGTGAAGACGATCGCAAATGCGAAGAATGAGAACAATTTCATACGCTCAGCAACTGCGCCAGAAACGATTGACATCGCTGTTGCCACAAACACTACTTGGAAGAAAAAGTCAGAAGGTGCTGCATAAGTTGCATCTTTTGCAACCACTTCAATACCTTCTAGCATAACACCACCGCCATACATTATATCGTAACCATAAATCATGTACATCGTACAAGAGATTGCAAATAAGCCAATATTCTTAGTTAGAATCTCCGCTGTATTTTTACTTCTAACAAGGCCGGCCTCTAACATCGAGAAACCTGCCGCCATCCACATTACTAACGCACCCATCATTAAAAAATAAAAAGTGTCTATAGCAAATTGCATTTCTAAAATTGTATTTTCCATACATTCCTCCTTATAACGCTACCGAGCCAGTCTCACCCGTACGGATGCGAACTACCTCGTCTAAACTTGCAACAAAGATCTTGCCATCGCCGATCTTGCCTTCATCATCAGATTTAGCTGATGCGCTGATTGCACCAATTACAGCATCTACTTGATCTGCTGCAATTGCAATTTCTAATTTAACTTTAGGTAAAAAATCTACCGTGTACTCTGCGCCACGATAACTGGCTTCTATACCAAATTGCCACAACCCCCTCTTTGAAGCTGGCAAAAAAAAACGTCTACTTAAGTTTCCCTTATAAAGAAAACTTAAATAAACGTCAATGTTCTGTGTTAATTCTCCGCCTTTGGAAAAATAACTGTTTTGAATTATAACTAAATAAAATCCAACCGCAAGTGTTTTTTCAAAATAAAATTAACATTAGGTATAAATTTCTTCAAAATTTTCTAAAAATTGCTCGACTGACAAGTAATGATTACCATCACAAGAAAAACTCAAGCCCACCATGCCATTCATAATATTCAAACTGCCTGTTTTTAAATACAGATTCTCATCCATAAAGCGCATAGTGTGAAAATGCTTTAATACTTGCTTAACTTGATCTTGAGAAACTTTTGCCTC
>JABGOT010000057.1 GCA_018648985.1 Candidatus Ruthturnera sp. | reverse complement strand
GTTGGGAAATTTAGTGATGGCGAGTCACAAGTTGAGATCTTGGAAAATGTACGTGGTTGTGATGTGTTTATTATTCAACCGACTTGTGGGCCTTCACCGGCCGAAACATTGATGGAGCTTTTAGTTATTGTTGATGCGCTTAAACGCTCGTCAGCGGCTCGTATTACAGCGGTTGTGCCTTACTTTGGTTACTCACGACAAGATCGTCGTTCTCGTTTAACCCGTGTACCAATCACCGCAAAATTAGCCGCCAAAATGGTGGAAGCTTCTGGGGTTGATCGCATCTTAACGGTTGATTTACACGCAGACCAAATTCAAGGATTTTTCAATATTCCGATTGACAATATTTACGCACAACCAGTCTTGATTGGTGATATTTTGTCTAAGGGTTATGATGATGTTGTGGTTGTGTCTCCCGATGTAGGTGGTGTGGTACGTGCACGTGCTGCAGCAAAACGCATTAACGATGCAGACCTTGCCATTATTGATAAACGTCGCCCTGCACCAAACATGGTGAAAGTCATGAACGTGATTGGTGATGTTGAAGGTCGTACTTGTATCATCATTGATGATATGGTTGATACGGCTGGTACACTGTGCCAAGCAGCTAACATCTTAAAAGAAAAAGGCGCAAAAAATGTCGTTGCTTATGCAACACATGCTGTTTTATCTGGCAATGCGATTGACAATATCAACAATTCTGAGCTTGATGAACTGGTCACTACCAATACTATTCCTTTATCTAAAGACGCAGCTAATTGCGACAAGATTAGACAACTGTCAATCGCACCAACAATGGCAGAAGTAATTAAGCGCATTAGTGAAGAAGAATCTATCAGTACCATCTTTACTGATACTCAGTAAAAACAAGCATTTACAAAGCCCCTTTCAAGGCTCTAATTTTTAACCCATAATTTTGGGTTAATTTTGGGTATAATCCAGCCTTTGGCTGGTAAAAAACAAACACTGTAACCTATGAAATCTACAACTAAAGAACACAAGCAAGCACTACAAAAACTCATCATGGTCGGCAAGGACAAAGGTTACTTAACCTATGCCGAGCTTAACGATTTATTACCAAAAGACTTGCTCACGCAAGAACAGATTGAGCCCATTGTTACTATTCTAGAAGAATTAGACATTGTTGTTTCTGAGACCGTTCCTGATGCTGATACGCTGGTTGTTGAATCAGGCGCTAAGGCGCAATCTACTTCTGCAGAAGCGGCGGTGGCAGCATTAGCAGCACTTGACTCAGAGTTTGGTAGAACCACAGACCCAGTTAGAATGTACATGCGTGAAATGGGTGTGGTTGATTTATTAGAGCAATCAGATGAGGTTCGTATTGCTAAAGAAATCGAAGCAGGTGTATTTGAGATTATGCAAGCTATTACGCTCTACCCTGCTATTACCGGCTTCTTCTTCAAAGCACATACGCGTCTTGAAGAAGGAAAATGTAAGATGACTGATGTCATCATTGGTTACCAAGGCGATGCTGAAGATTTTGCTGCAAAAAAAGCCGCCTTTGATGCTGGTGAGTTTGACGATGATGAAGAATATGAAGACATGGAAGAAATGGAATACACTGGCCCAGATGAGGAAAAAGTGTACACCCGTTTTGAGACTATCTTAAAGTGCTCTGAAGGTTACCAAGCTGTTAACGAAAAACATGGCTTCCGTCATAAGAAAACCGTTGATGCTCGTGAGCAATTATCACTCGGATTATCTGATTTACGTCTTGCGCCAAAACTGGTTAGCACCATGATGGAAGTTATTTGTGACCGCGTTGCAATGATGAAAAAACAAGAAAAATCTATTCTAAATGCTTGTTTGTATGCTGGCATGGAAAGAGAACAATTCTTTAAATTATTCACTGATAATGAAACCAATTTTGATTGGCTAAAAGGCGCTAAATTAGATAAGAAATTAGCTGATGCATTAAAAGCGACTAAAGATGAAATTTACTATGCACAAAAAAATCTTCTTGAATACGAAGAAGAGATGCAACTCACAATACCAGAGCTAAAAGCACTAAACAAACTCTATCGTCGTGGTGATCGTCGCGCTAAAATAGCCAAATCTCAAATGATTGAGGCAAACTTACGCTTGGTTATCTCCATTGCTAAAAAATACGCTAACCGTGGCTTACAGTTCTTAGACTTGATCCAAGAAGGCAACGTAGGCTTAATGAAAGCGGTAGATAAGTTTGAATACCGTCGTGGTTATAAGTTTTCAACTTATGCAACTTGGTGGATCCGTCAGGCTATTACTCGCTCAATTGCTGACCAAGCGCGTACTATTCGTATTCCAGTACACATGATTGAAACCATTAACAAACTCAACCGTGTTCGTCGTCAACTACTACAAAAGTTTGGCCGTGAAGCCACACCTGAAGAATTGGCAGTAGAGATGGAATTACCAGAATACAAAATCATTAAGATTTTAAAAATTGCCAAAGAGCCTTTATCAATGGAAACACCGGTAGGTGATGATGAAGATTCAAACATTGGTGACTTTATTGAAGACACTAACTTGTCTTCTCCAGTGGAAATTACAACCAGAGAAAGCTTAAAAGAAACAACAGGCGATCTACTGTCTAACCTTTCACCTCGTGAAGCAAAAGTACTAAAAATGCGTTTTGGTATTGATATGAATACCGATCACACACTTGAAGAAGTGGGTCGTCAATTTGATGTAACTCGTGAGCGTATTCGTCAAATCGAAGCAAAAGCATTGCGTAAATTAAGACACCCGTCTCGTGCGCACAAATTGCAAAGCTTCCTAGAGTAAAACCTTTACGGGCCTATAGCTCAGCTGGTTAGAGCAATCGACTCATAATCGATTGGTCCTTGGTTCAAGTCCAAGTAGGCCCACCATATTACTGCTTATTTTTCCTTTCTAGCTGCGTTAGATTAAGCAAAACACTCAGTCACATAGTAATACCTATGTTCCATCGTGTTTTTCTTAATCTGCCTTGTAGAAAGAAAAAATACTTGCAATACTACCACCTTCTCTTATTCCTACGCCCGCCTACTAAAAAAGGAAAATGTTTGTAATTTGTTTAATCTGCCTTGTGAAAAGAAAAAGACTTATCATTTACCGAGCTATCTATTGATAGGAAAAAGGTATGATAGTTTTATATGTTTGATTCACTAATAACTCCATTAACCACGCTAACAACTGAAGTTGGCGAAGTCATCATGTCTTTTTATAAAAGTGACATGAGTGTTGAAGTAAAGTCCGATCAAACGCCACTCACTGTTGTTGACCAAACTGCGCATCAATTGATTGTTAAAGGTTTACAAAGCCTCACACCTGGCACACCTATTCTTTCAGAAGAGTCTGATGAGATTTCATTTGATGAACGCTCAACATGGTCAGAATACTGGCTAATTGACCCACTTGATGGCACGCGGGATTTTCTAGAACACACGGGTGAATTTTGTATTTGTATTGCTTATATCAAAGACAACACGCCTATATTTGGCATGATTTATGCGCCATTAGACAAAACCCATTATTACACACTCAATGGACAGACCTTTAAGCGCCAAGATGGCATCGATACTACCTTAAAAACCAATATGCCATCAAGCCCGCTACAAGTGGTGATTGGCCATCATTCCTTTCATAACGAGCAACTAACAAGCCACCTTAACCAACAAGCTGATTATGAAATTAGTCGTTTGGGCAGTGCACTAAAGTTTTGTCAAATTGCACAAGGTCGTTATGATTACTATCCAAGATTTGGCCCTTGCTCTGAATGGGATACGGCAGCTGGTGTTTGCATCTTACAAAATGCGGGAGGGTCTGTGGTTGATGAAAATGGGCAAGCACTTAAGTACAACACTAAAGATGATTTATTATCACCCGTATTTTTCGCTTCAGGAAAACCTTAACGACAAATCAATGGCTTGAATGTTTTTGGTTATACTACCAATCGAAATATAATCCACACCGGTATTGGCTGTTGCAACAATGTTATGCACACCAATATTGCCAGAGGCTTCTAATGGTAATTTACCCTTAGCCAGCACAACCGCCTCGGCCAGGTCATCTATCGAAAAATTATCACAAAGCGCTCGGGTAATACCATCAAGCACTAACGCTTGCTGTAATTGATCTAAGTTTTCAACTTCAACAATCAATGGTAAATCTGGGTACTTTTCAATCGCTGATTGAACAGCTTGCTTGATTGATCCGGCGGCAATAATATGATTTTCTTTAAGCATGACACAATCATACAAACCCAGCCGATGATTAACACCGCCACCGCATTTAACCGCTTGTTTTTGCGCCAAACGCAATCCAGGAATGGTTTTTCTAGTATCTAATAACTGCGTTTTAGTGTGTGATATTTTCTCAACTAGAGTTTGTGTTTGTGTTGCTACCGCACTCAGTGTTTGCAAAAAATTTAACGCTACTCGTTCTGCCGATACAATAGAACTAGCCAAACCACTTAATGTACATAATGTTTGATTTTCTACCGCTTGATCACCATCAGCAATTTGCCAGTTAATTTGAATAGAATCATCGGTGAGTGAGAAGGCCTGCTGTGCATAATCAATACCACAGATAATGGCAGATTCTCTGGCAACAATACTTGCGCTCACTTGAGTATCTGGCAACAAGCTAGCTGAAACATCACCTGATCCAATGTCCTCGTTCAATGCTTGCTGTACAACGTTTAAGCTATCTTTACTCATTAACCAAATCCATAATCGCTTTTACTGCTTGATCATCATTGTCGTGTTTGAGTTGTGCGTGAATAGCATTAAACTCTTTAACCAAAGATTGATTATCTCTATTCAAAATATAGATTGCATGCTGGGCAATATTTTCACCGTTCGCATCTTTTTGAATCAGCTCTGGCACCAAGGCTTGGTTGGCGATCACATTGGGTAATGAAACGTACGGACTCTTAACCAATCGTGAAGCAATAAAATAACTCATTGCCGATAGCTTGTAAATCACCACCATTGGCACACCAATTAACGCCACTTCTAAGGTTGCTGTGCCCGACGCAACCAACACTAAGTCTGATTGCTCAATACGTTGGTGCGCATCACCCACTGATATACTCACACCCAAATTTTGAATTTGTTGCTCTGCCCATTCTCTCAAAGTATCGTTAGCCAAGACTAAATGAAAGCTTAACTCTTGGTCTTGCTCGGCCATTAATTGAGCTGCTGATAACATCTCTGGCAATAATCGCTTGACTTCGCCTTCACGCGAACCTGGCATTAGAGTAATATTTTTACCGGCTACATGATTTTTTCTTGGACTTAAGCTTTGGGCTAATGGATGACCAACAAACAATGCATTTTGCTGGTTCTTTTGATAAAAATCTACCTCAAATGGAAACACGCACAGCACCAAATCAGTCGATTGTTTGATTTTTTTGATACGGCTTTGGCGCCACGCCCACACAGAGGGCGAAATATAATGCACCGTTTTCACCCCTTGTTTTTTTAATTTTTTCTCAATGGCAAAATTAAAATCTGGCGCATCTACACCAATAAAAACATCTGGCTTGTTGGCTGAATAATAATCAACAATGGTTTTACGTAAGCGCAATAAAGAAGGCAGCTTTTTTAAAACCTCGCTAAATCCCATTACATTAACTAAGTTTTGATCCCAGCGCTGTATGCAACCAGCGGCAATCATTTTTTCGCCGGCTAAACCTTCTATCTGATGGTCGGTGTTTTGCGCTTTTAACGCTTGAACCAATTTAGAACCAATTAAGTCACCTGAAGTTTCAGCTGCACTTATGGCGATCTTCATTACTTTCTCGGTAGGATAATCTGCGGATCTTCGTCAAAAGCGCGGTAAATCACCATAATATTACCAATCACCTGAATCAGATGTGATTTTGACACCTCGACAATTTGGTTAATCATTTGTTGTTTTTCGTCTTTGCCGTCTGCTCGAACTTTAATCTTTAGTAGCTCATGCTTATTCATGGTTGTTTCAAGCTCAGCCAAAACTGACTCGCTCAAACCATGCTGGCCAATCATCACGACTGGTTTTAGGGCATGGCCCATTGATCTTAAAAATTTCTTCTGATTGTTGGTTAGTTTATTCATTAATTATGTGTTCTTTGTTAAATAAATCTTGGATGGTTTCTCGCTCTCGTACCAAATGATGCTGGTTGCCACTCACCATCACCTCGGCCACTCGTGGACGGGAATTATAATTTGAGCTCATGGTAAATCCATAAGCGCCTGCTGACATTAAAGCTAAATAATCGCCTTGCGATAGAGATAATTCTCTGCCTTTGGCTAGGAAATCACCGGTTTCACAAATTGGCCCTACTAAATCCCAGCTTGCCTGAGTGCCGTTAGAATTTTCGCTGATGGGTAATACCCGATGATAAGCATTATAAAAACTTGGGCGCAAAAGATCATTCATTGCGCCATCAACAATGGCGAATGAGTGCTCAGAATTTTTCTTTAAAAATTCAACTTTAGTGATAAACACACCTGCGTTTCCCACAATCGCTCTACCGGGTTCTAAAATTATTTCAATTTTCCCCACTTTAGCAATAACTGCGTCGATATAAGCCTGGATGTCAATGGTCTGTTCGTCGTCATAAACAATGCCAACACCACCACCCAAATCAAGGTGAGTAATGTCAATGCCGTTGTCATTTAACTGACCAACCAACGCTAGTACTTTATCAAGTGCATCCAAAAATGGAGAAACTTCAGTAATTTGTGATCCAATATGGCAATCCAAACCTTGCACATCCAAATACTCAGAATTTTGTGCATGTTGGTACAAGCCAATGGCGTCATCAATATCGACACCAAACTTATTTTCTTTTAAGCCGGTAGAGATATAAGGATGTGTTTTTGCATCAACATTGGGGTTCACACGAATAGAAATTGGCGCTTGTGTATTTAATGAGCGCGCCACTGATTCTATTCGGTCAAGTTCAGAAGCTGATTCCACATTAAAACAACGCACGCCCACTTCTAATGCTCGCTTGATCTCTTTCGCCGTTTTAGCCACGCCTGAAAATACACAACGACTGGCCTGGCCACCTGCTGCTAACACACGCTCTAATTCGCCTTGTGAAACAATGTCAAAACCTGCGCCAATTTTGGCCAGCACGTTAAGCACGGCCAAGTTTGAGTTGGCTTTTACTGCATAGCAAACCAAGTGAGGGTGATCACCAAAAGCCGTATCAAATTCACGCCAATTATTTTCAATATCACGACGTGAATATACATAAAGTGGCGAACCGTAAGTTGCCATCAAATCTGTTATTGCAACAGATTCAGCGTGTAATGTTTGATTTTGGTAAGAAAAGCTCAACGAAAATTAGGCCTGATGAACATCAACATAAACTGATGCTAACGCTTCAGCTTTTACTGGCTCCAATTCGCCCATTTGGCCGCAAGAAGATAAGCCAACAATGACTAAAATCAATGCTGATAATTTAATGATTGTATTCATATTGCCACCACAATTGTATAAAAATTAATCTTTATTTTACAGTAATTCCCTAAGCTGTTGCACGAACGCAGAACGCTCTATATTAAAGGCACCCAAGCTTTTTAAATGTGGGTTCTCAACTTGACAATCAATCAGTTGATAATCGGTATTTTTTAACAGATGCACTAAAGCTACTTTCGAGGCGTTACTTGCACAAGAGAACATCGACTCACCAAAAAATACTTTGCCAATTGCCACGCCATACAAACCACCTGCCAGTTGAGAATTCTCGTACACTTCAACAGAATGCGCATGACCTTGGTGATGTAACTGGATATAGGCTTGCACCATATCATTATCAATCCAGGTGCTATCTTGGTCTTTGCGCTTGATATTTTTGCACTGATAAATCACTTGCTCAAAACTTGTATTTGTGCGAACTTCGAAACGATTACTACGAAGCACCTTGTCTAAACTTTTTGAAACATGTAGCGTTTCTTTGGTGATCACCATTCTAGGGTTTGGACTATACCAAAGCACGGGTTCACCTTCACTATACCAAGGAAAAATACCTTGTTGATAAGCATCTAATAAGCGCTTGGTTGATAAATCACCACCAATGGCGATTAAGCCATTGGGCTCTTCTAACGCCAACTCAATATCAGGAAATGGAACAGTTGATGAATGAAGGATGAAGTCTTGCGGAATATCAATCACAGATTTTGTTTTCTGATAATTTCCTTAGCCATATAAAGCGCTGCAATGGTCCTAGCTTCGGTCAAATCTTCATTGTAAACCAGTGTTTCTAAGTCAGATAGTTTGTACTCTACCACTTCTAACGGTTCGGGCTCATCGCCCTCAGCACTGGCTTCATAAAGATCTTGTGCCAAAACAATATGGGTGAAATTCGATTGATAACCAGGCGCTAGTGTCATGGTTTTTATCAAATCAAGTTTTTTTGCGCCATAACCAATTTCTTCAATCAACTCACGATTAGCCGCATCAATTGGTGACTCGCCTTTATCGATCTTGCCTTTAGTCAGTGCCAACTCGTAACGATCAGTACCGCCAGAGTATTCATAAATCATTAATACTGTGTCATCGCCTAACATTGGGATCACCAATACTGCACCTTCTCCAGGTGGTTTTAAACGCTCATATTGGCGTTTTTCACCATTGGAAAATTCAATATCCATTGACTGAATATTAAAAAACCGAGTGGTTGCTATATTTTTTACATTGGATACAATTGGTTTTTTACGCATATTCAGGATTATAACATTAGGTATACTAAATCGTTCAACATAGATTAAGAGGGTGATCATGAAAAAACTAACACTACTATTTACACTAACGCTTTCAACATTGGCCAATGCCTGGATGATTGATGGTTTAGGCGAATACAAATTTGAGGCGCTTGACACACAAGTTCAGGTTATGCATGGCCCACTTGGCGAGCCTAACAAACAGAACCATGGCTTTATGAATAACCCTGGCATGATCATTGGTGCTGATGGTGTAATTGTGGTTGATCCAGGTGGCACTTACCAAGTCGGCCAACAAGTAATTGCAGAGATCAAAAAAATCACAGATAAACCAATTGTCGCTGCTTTTAATACGCATGTACATGGTGATCATTGGCTAGGTAACCAAGCGATTATGGAACAATACCCGAACGCCAAAATCTATGCCCACCCACAAATGATTGCCCAAGCCAAAGACGGTGAAGGCGACCTATGGGTTGGTGTAATGGATACTTCAACTGAAGGCTTATCTAAAGGCACCATTGCTGTTTATCCAACTGATGCAACCACGCATCTACAAGAAATCACCGTTGCTGGCGAAACCTTCAAAATTCATAACGACATTACTGGTGTTGCCCACACCAATACTGACATCATGATTGAGCATGTCGGTAGTAAAACACTCT
>JABGOT010000002.1 GCA_018648985.1 Candidatus Ruthturnera sp. | reverse complement strand
AGACGCTAATGCACTTAAAATTAATTGGGGTGCTAGAGTAGGTTTAATTCAAGACTTGCATCAATATTGCAAAGAGTCAATTCGTGATATTAAACGTATTGAAATCGAAGAATTAAAAAACAAACGAAGTGTTAAGGCTTATCAAAATTCAACATTAGCTGATTTTGACTTTACCATTAGTGCCACACAAGATGATAATAAAGGCAACTACTCGACCTATTCAAAGTCATCTGAGGTTGAATATGAGGCTAAACTTGAGTTTTCTTACCCGTTAACAGGCGATGTAACTAATGACGTGTATTTGCGTAAATATCGCCTAAAGGGGCGTCAGTTAGAGCTTAAGTATCAAGATAAACTTGATGACATTGTCTCTGATGCGCAAAAGCTAACAACCGAGCTTAAGCAAGGTGTTAAGCAGCTGGATTTGTACCAACAGCAAATTAACGAAAACTCACCTGATAACATCAAAGCAGAGCTCGATGAGTTCTTATCAGGCAATGGCAACATCCGTTTTGTGATTAACGAACAAGATGAGCAGCAGTCGTTATTGTTAGAACAAGTTGGTTCTGCTATTAATTATCATAAGAATCGCATTAAATACAACAGCTTGATGGATCGATTATTGATTAATTCGATTTGACTGATCTTGGGTCCAATCTCTGACTTCTTTGGTGAGTTCTGCTGCTGATTTTCCAGCCACGGTAATTGGTTTTCCGATCACCACAGTAATGGTGCCGGGCTGTTTGACAAAACTACCTTTTGGCCAAAGTTTGCCAGCATTGTGATACACCGGTGAGATATCGCAGCCGGTTTTTTTGGCAATCGAAACACCACCTTTTTGATACTCACCCAGTTGCCCATAAGGTTGGCGTGTACCTTCGGGGAACACTACTACAAATATTCCTTCGGCAATTCTTGCGGCACCTTGTTTGATAACTTTTTTAAGTGCTTTTAATTTTTCACCACGGTCAATAATAATCGGTTTTAAAAGCGACAAGCCCCAACCAAAAATAGGAATCCATTGCAACTCTTGTTTAAGCACCCAGGTTTGATGTGGAAAGATAGCTTGTAAAGCAAGCGTCTCCCAGGTAGATTGGTGATTGGAAATAATTACACTGGCTTGACTTGGAATATTCTTTTTGCCGATTACATTGAGTTTAATATTTAATGTAACACGTAGCCACCACATACAAAAGAGCGACCACTTGGATAAAATAGCATAACGTACTTTAACAGGCGTAAAAAACAGTGCAAGCGCTATTGCTACTAGTGCAGATAGCACTAGAGTGGAGCCTAAAAAGTAAAGTAAGGATCTTAAAAACAGCATTCGTATTGAGTGTAAACGTTATAATTTGTAGACTTAAGATTTTAACGATTTTCTATGACAATTAACACCATTCTTTTTGATTTAGACGGCACATTGATCGATACTGCGCCTGACCTTGCTTTTGCACTCAATAGCTTGTTATTGGAAAATAATATTGAAGAAAAACCTTATGAGAAAATCAAGCCCTTGGTAGCTTTTGGTGGCAAAGAGCTCGTTAAGTTTGGTTTTGATTGTGACGAGTCACACCCTGAATTTACCAATAGACACCAAAGAATATTAGAGATTTATAC
>JABGOT010000003.1 GCA_018648985.1 Candidatus Ruthturnera sp. | reverse complement strand
AGGTAATACTGAAATTGTATTTAATTTTAGATATTCAACCGAGTCTACTCATGAGGGGCTGCAACAAAGGGTTTTGGCTATTCTAGATAAGCATAATCTTAACTATAAAATTCATTGGGAGCATTCAGGCTATCCATTCTTAACCCCTAAAGGCGCTTTGGTTGGTAGTTGTGTGGATGCGATTAAAGCTGTTAAAGGTATTGACGCAGAATTATCGACTTCAGGTGGCACCTCAGATGGACGATTTATTGCGCCAATGCTAGATGCCCAAGTTGTTGAGTTAGGCCCATTAAATGCAACTATTCACCAAGTTGATGAATGCGTTAGCGTGCAAGATTTAGATGATCTGACTGATATTTACTATCAGATACTTAAAAACATACTAGCGTAAGAAAATGCATTTTGATGTAATCACCTTGTTCCCTGAAATGTTTTCAGCGATTAAAGACGAAGGCGTGATTGCGCGTAGTATTAAAAAATCTTTACTGTCTATTAATACTCATCAGCTTCGAGATTTTAGCGACAACAAACATCGTAATATTGATGATGCGCCGTATGGCGGCGGCGCTGGCATGGTAATGCAAGTTAAGCCCATACGTGATTGTATTAACAAAATCAAACAAGACAACCCCAAAACAAAAGTCATCTACTTATCACCACAAGGTAAAAAACTCAGCCACAATCTGGCTAAAGAGTTATCAGCATTAGATTCTTTAACTTTATTGTGTGGGCGTTATGAAGGCGTGGACGAGCGTGTCATTGAGCATGATGTTGATATGGAAATATCTATTGGTGATTATGTCATTAGTGGTGGCGAGTTGGGCGCCATGGTTTTAATTGATGCTGTGAGCAGGCAAATACCCGGAGTACTAGGTAATCAAGATTCGTTGAATGATTCGTTTGCAAATGGCTTGCTAGATTATCCACATTACACACGTCCAGAAGTGATTGATGACCAAACAGTGCCAGCTGTTTTACTCAGTGGTTATCAAGCCAATATTGATGCTTGGCGTCAGGCTCAAGCCATTCAAAACACTCAAAAAAAACGTAAAGATTTGTTGAAAAATCAGTAACTTGATTTTTTGCCAAAAGTTCCTATAATAGAGTCAATTATTTTGCAACGGCGCAAAATATAAAATCAAGCATTGCTGCTTTACAAGTTGCCACGACGGCATTTTTTATTTTATAAGTTAATGAAAACTTATAATATCAAGGGAGAGTAGTATGAAATTTGTAACAGCAATTCTTCGACCGCATCAATTAGACGATGTGAGAGAAGCCTTATCAGAAGCCGGTGTATCTGGCATTACCGTTACTGAAGTTAAAGGCTTTGGTCGTCAAAAAGGCCACACAGAAATGTATCGTGGCGCAGAGTATCAAATTGATTTTTTACCTAAAGTCAAACTAGAAATCGCAATTTCTGCATCGAATCTAGATAGTGTAATTGAAACGATTACCAATGTTGCCAATTCTGGCAAAGTGGGCGATGGCAAAATTTTTGTCACTAATCTAGAAAAAGTTATTCGTATTCGCACTGGCGAAACCGATCAAGACGCACTTTAAGGGGTAAAAAATGAAAAAATTATTAATATTATTGGCTTTATTGCCAATGACCGTGTT
>JABGOT010000004.1 GCA_018648985.1 Candidatus Ruthturnera sp. | reverse complement strand
AGCATCTTCCAAGTAAATTCGGCAGATTTTTCTGGCAACATAATCTCGAATCCATCTTCACCGGTATAGCCGGTACGAGCAATAAACAATCCGCCAAGGCTTGCTGAGTTAAATGGTTTTAATTCTCCAGCTACATCTTCAACACCTGGCATCGCCTCAAATACTTTTGCACGTGCGTTAGGTCCTTGAACGGCGATCATGGCTAAATCTAGTTTTGGTTCAACAGCTACATCAAAACCCTCGGCTTGTGCATTAATCCAAGCAATGTCTTTTTCGGTAGTACCAGCATTAATCACCATACGGTAGTTTTCATCATCTTGATAATAAACAATTAGGTCGTCCACCACGCCGCCAGCTTCATTAAGCATACAGCTATATAACGCCTTGCCTTGTGTCTTTAATTTTTCAACATCATTTGCAATTAAGGTTTGTAAAAATTTCTTAGCTTCTACGCCTTTAAAATCAACCGTGGTCATGTGTGAAACATCAAACATGCCAACATCATTACGCACTTGATGATGTTCTTCAATTTGCGAGCCATAATTCAGTGGCATTTCCCAGCCACCAAAATCGACCATTTTTCCACCAGCATCGATATGCGCTTGATATAAAGGCGTATGTTTCATGATGTTTTATCCTCTTTAATGTATTTAGAAATAAAAATGACAGTAATGATAATCAATATAGCGGTCAGTCCCATGGTACCGCCCAATTTGAAATTTACCCAAGACTCTTCACTTTGTTGAGCTGCTAGGCAAAGCTGCTCTACCATGGTTGATGCACATTCCAGCTCAGTTAACTCGACTTTAGGATCTAAAGTTGATGCGCTAAATAGTGCACTTCGTGTACTTAGCGCAATATCGACATAATAGGCATTCACTAAGGCTATGCCACTAAATCCAGCACCCCAAAGCCAAGTGAGTTGATGCCATACTTTTGACGGCAACTCCATCTCTTTGCCAAGCATGCGTTGCAAAAGTGTTTTTTCGCCAATCCACATACTTAGTATGAGTGCCAATGCGAAGACAACATATAAAACACTAACCTTCCACATAATGAAGGCCGGATCTTTAATCGCCAGAGTAATGCCACCAAATACCACTAGTAAACCAAAAGTAATTAAATGTGTTTTCTCAAATTTACCCGTTTGAAAACGTGTAACTAACATTTGCAAAGCAGTGGCGCCAATCATGGCGTAAATGGCCGCGTACAAGCCCATGGTTTTATAAACAATAAAAAATAATGCAATAGGGAAAAAATCTAATAAAAATTTCATAAACTACTCCATGTGCTCTTTTGAACAATAAACTTTGCCATTATGGATAATCGCCTCATTTTCAGGAATGTGCGTTTCACAAACACTACAAGCCAACATCTTATTGGTAGATGGCTGTTGATCAGTATGGCTGGCTGGCTTTCTGAATTTTTTAAACAGACTAAAGCCTAAAAAAATAACCACTGCTAGAATAATTAATTTGATCATCCCTATAAAATCCAACACATACAAAATCTCGAATTTTACCGATGCTTAGTATATAATTGCTTCTTTTTAATGTGTCTATAGTAATTGCACAATTCATGCCCGGGTGGTGAAATTGGTAGACACACAGGACTTAAAATCCTG
>JABGOT010000085.1 GCA_018648985.1 Candidatus Ruthturnera sp. | reverse complement strand
GCAGCCTACCTTCGCCACAAACTGTGGGCACGGAAAATCCTGAAAATCCTTATGGGTTTAGTAAATATATGATGGATCAAATTGCTGATCGCTATAGTCGTGAAAACTCAAATATGACGATTGTTGGTTTAAAATTCTTTAATGTTTATGGTCCACGCGAATACTACAAGGCAAAAACTTCCTCAATGGTAATTCAACTAGGGCACCAAATTTTAGACGGCAAAGCACCCACTCTATTTGAAGGATCTGATCAAATTTTGCGTGATTTTATTAATATTGAAGATGTAGTTCAAGCTAATATTAAGGCCTGCAATCCTAAACAAAATGGCACTTATAATGTTGGCACTAGCACGCCTAGAAGCTTCCAAGATATTGCTGATATCTTACAAACCGAACTTGGCACAGACTTGGGTACTAATTACATAAAAAATCCTTACGACGGCTATCAAATGCACACCCAGGCGGATATCAGCACCTCACAAACTAACTTAGGCTTTGAACCAGTTGTAAGTTTAGAAGAGGGCATTAAAGCATATATCTCTGACATTAAGCGCTTACATAGTACTGATATTTCATGATTGATTTACAAGGAAAATCGCCCAAGTTATTAGTTATTGGTGACTTGATGATTGATCATTATTTATGGGGATCATGTGAGCGCATTTCTCCTGAAGCGCCAGTACAGGTGGTGAATGTTAAAAGTGAAAGCGCGGTATTAGGTGGTGCTGGAAATGTTATTAACAACTTAAATGCTCTCGGTGCACAGGTTGATGTAATTAGTGTTGTTGGAGGCTGTGAGATATCTGATGAGCTAAAAGTTCTATTGAAAAATATTAACGTTAGCACTCAGCATTTAATCACGCAAAAAGATCGAATCACCAGCAAAAAAAGCCGAATTATCGCTGCTCAACAGCAAGTGGTTAGGTACGATCGTGAGAGTTCTGATGAAATCAGCGCAGAATCACAAAAATCGATTTTAGATACTTTTACAAACATCATTGCGAATTATAACGGCGTGTTACTATCAGATTATGGTAAAGGCGTATTAACCTCAGACCTCACTCAGTCTTTAATTTCTATTGCCAATAAAAATAACAAAAAAGTACTGGTTGATCCAAAAGGTCTAGATTATTCAAAATATAAAGGCGCCTATTTACTCACACCAAACAAAAAAGAAGCTAGTGAAGCAACGCAAGTCAACATCAAAGATGATGCAAGTCTTACACAAGCTATCTCGCAACTAAAAACACAGTGCGACCTAACCGTCTCACTCATCACCCTAAGTGAGCAAGGTGTGGCTATTTATGATGACAAATTGCGCACACACCCTACCGTTGCCAGAGAGGTGTTTGACGTTACTGGTGCGGGCGACACGGTGCTCGCATCGCTAGGCTTTGCACTGGCATGCGGTTATGAAATAGATGATGCAGTGGAATTCTCCAACCTTGCAGCAGGGGTTGTTGTTGGAAAAATTGGTAGTGCAACAGCTAGCTTAAATGAAATCATTGAATATGAATCAAGCCTTAATAAATCTAGTAGTGATGCTCATATCAAAACTTTAAATGAAATTACAGTTTTAAGTAAAGAGTTAAAAGCAAGAGGCAAAAAAATTATCTTTACCAATGGCTGTTTTG
>JABGOT010000076.1 GCA_018648985.1 Candidatus Ruthturnera sp. | reverse complement strand
AGATTATGGATGTCAATCCAGGTGCGGTGATAGAACTAATGGAAAAATACCCAGATACAAATCTGATTCATGGACACACGCATCGCCTCAATACACATATTAAGACAAAATTTACTCGTTATGTTTTAGGCGATTGGTCAAACGATGCAGGCAATGCGATTAAGCTTGATGGTGAATTAAGCTGGCTTGAAATTCACTAGACGTTCAACCAAATCCACGCTACCGACTTTAAGCAATACTTTTTCATCCTTTTCAGGCAAAGTTTTAAACTTGATTTGTGTCATCATGCCAACCTCAGGAATCATGAATAACGCCTTATCGCCACGCGTATCAACCACCACACCTTCGCCCTGCCAATTAGGATTTTGTATTAAATACAGACATTTGTAATGGTCGTTACTGGCGCGCGTGGTTTTGCCAATGTCAGGCATCGACGCATTGGTGATACCAATAATCTCTTTAACGCGTTCTTTTTCAAGGGTGGACTTACCCAGAATAAAGTTTGATAATTGTTGATGTGCTAAAAGATCAAAATATCGCCTAAGCGGACTGGTAACTCGAAGATAAGCATCAAGCCCTAAACCGTAATGAAGTAGTGCTTTAGTAGAAGTGGCCGAACGCTTAAAACACTTGGTCGCAGCAAATGATTCAGACATCGACAGATTGTCTTTGTTGTCGAGTGTTTCTTGCGGGAACTCGCCCTCATCTTGGATGGCGTACGGCATAACAATATCATTGCTTTGCGCAAATAATGCAATCACCCTACCCGCCATAATCATCATTTCAGCTACCAACTCTCTCGAAGGGCTACTGGCTTGATCTGAAATTATCACCTCTCCTTCTTTAAATCTTACATCCACTCTAGGCAAGCTCAAACTCATAGAACCGTTATTAGCTCGGTATTGCCTATGCAGCTCTACCAATGTTTGTATTTTTGCCAAATCTTCATTGGATTCTAAAATTTTATCGGCATCATCGTAACTAATATTAGTAACCTTAATGGTGCTATGTACCACCTCGATGTCTTGCATTTTGTCACCTGACAGTACAAACCCGAATGATAAGGCTGGTGAAGTATCACCAACACCTAGTGCACACAAATCAGTAATTGAGGTTGGCAACATATGCAAAATCTGATCTGGCAAATATAGATTAGTCGCCCTTTCTTGAGCGTATAAATCTAGCTCAGAATCTGGTGCAACGATCATTGAGACATCAGCAATATGAACCCAAATTTTATCGCCATCGACACTAAAAGCATCATCAGCATCGTTTGAGTCGGCATTGTCAATTGCGTAGCTGTTTAAATGCGTTAGATCAATACGCTCAACTTCAGTCATTTCGGTATCAATATCCACATCATCAGGAATACCATGACGTGCAGGGTACGGATTAAACGTTTGATCAAAATATTTGAGTTTTAATAAAAGCTTATAAGCGGCTTCAGGCGTGTTTTCTACGCCAATATGGGCGAGTATTTTGGCGTGTTTAGATCGATTGAGTGCGACTTTTTCAATGTCTTTAATAAAAGGCAAATCTTGCTCACTAAAGGTGTTATTAGCAATATTTTCAACACAATGCGCTAGTGTTTTCGCCTCTAATACTTCAGCGTCACGCTTGGCTTGAATGCTGGCAACC
>JABGOT010000005.1 GCA_018648985.1 Candidatus Ruthturnera sp. | reverse complement strand
AGTAAGTAGTTTTGAACTAACTAAACCCATTATCAATTAATTGACAAATCGTATGGCCAATTAATATATGCATTTCTTGAATTCTCGGCGTGTCATTATCTGGTACCACAAGGTTTACATCGCATGAGTCGTTCATTTCACCACCACCACGACCACTAAAACCAATGGCTTTACAGCCGATATTTTTAGCAACATCAAGAGCACTGATCACATTATGACTGGTACCTCCAGTACTAATTCCGATTACCACATCACCACTATTGGCCAGTGCTTCTATCTGCCGACTAAATACTTGTTCGTAACCATAATCATTGCTAATACAAGTAAGTGCGGAACTGTCAGTAGTCAGTGCAATGGCAGGCAAGCCTTTTCGTTCTGCTTTATAACGACCGACTAGCTCTGCTGCAATGTGTTGGGCATCAGCGGCACTACCGCCATTGCCAAATATTAAAATTTTGTTACCATTTTTCAGGGCATTAATGCATATTTTTGCAGCAGATTCGACCGATTCATAGATGCAGTCCATCGTTGCTTTAGTGGTTTTTAAGTGCTCGTTAAATTCGTACTCAATAATTTTTTTCATGATTTAAGGATCCTTTCAATGGTTTTTGTAGTGCTTTTTCCGTCAACAAACTGCACTAATTTTAACTCATCAGCGATATCTTGCCCAGCAACTTCTTTGCCTTCATAGTCTCCACCTTTAACCAGTGTGTGGGGTTTAATTAATTTGATCAAGTCATAGGGAGTATCTTCGCTAAAAATAACTACATAATCAACTGGCTCTAAAGCAGCGAGAATATAGGCTCTATCAAGTTGTGGATTGATAGGCCGACCTTCCCCTTTCAAGACTGTCACAGATTTATCAGAATTAAGGCCTAGGATTAGCACGTCTCCAAAGCTTTTGGCTTCTTCTAGGTACTTTACATGCCCAACGTGCAAAATATCAAAACACCCATTGGTAAAAACTATTTTTTTACCTCGGTTTTTTAAGTCAATGGCCAAGTCTTTTATTTCATCAAAAGTCTTAATATGTTCATCACTAGTAGACTTGTTAAGGCTTGATTCGTACTCAATAATTTCATTAAGTGTAGCAGTGGCACTTCCAATTTTCCCTACTACCACTCCAGCAGCTAAGTTAGAGAATTTAACAGCATCATCAATATTGTACCCACATGCAAGAGAAAATCCTAATGATGCAAGCACTGTATCTCCAGCACCAGTAACATCGAAAACTTCTCTAGCAACGGTTGGATGAATGCGAAGCTTATTATCATAAATGGCCACTCCTTGTTCACTCAGTGTAATCAGTGATACCTCTAAACTACACTCATTTTTTAGTTGTTTAATACAATGAGAAAGACTTGCATCGTCAATGATATTAATGCCTGTCGCTTCCCCAGCCTCTTTCTTATTTGGCGTGAGTAAAAACGCACCTTTGTATTTAGAATAATCTAGCCCCTTAGGGTCTATCAATACCTTTTTATTATTTTCTTTAGTAGTTGCTATGAGTGTTTGTGTGAGTGAATTAGTTAAAACACCTTTGCCGTAATCAGAAAGTAGAACATTGTCATAATTATTAACAATCTTTTTAAAATATTTTAATATTTTTTCTTGTGACTCGCTGTTAATTTCATCGGTACTTTCTCTGTCATACCTTG
>JABGOT010000041.1 GCA_018648985.1 Candidatus Ruthturnera sp. | reverse complement strand
TGGTTCTAGCCATTGCTAGCGTGTATTTGGCATTTTTTAAACCGTTAGCTGCTTCGTTTTCGATCTCCGCCTTAGTTGATTTTTGACTCATGTCTTCATTAAAGCCACCACCTTGAATCATAAAGTTTTTGATCACACGGTGAAAAATTGTATTGTCATAAAAGCCATCGTTGACGTAATCGATAAAGTTTTGAGCGCTAATTGGGGCTTTGTCAGCGTCAACGTTAATGTGAATATTACCCATGTTGGTTTCGAAAATAATCATTGTATCAATCCGTATAAATAAAAACACAAATTATACTCAAACCCCCTTTCATAAACACAGTCGTTCGCGTATAATTGCCTTCTTTTTGGTAAACCTATTTAGGATTTATTATGTACGCAGTAATTAAAACAGGTGGTCAACAGTTTAGAGTAGCCGAGGGCACAACTTTAAAGGTTGAAAAATTAGAAGTTGAACCAGGCAAAAAAATCACTTTCAAAGAAGTGTTAATGGTTGCTGATGGTGACAATGTTCAAATCGGTTCTCCAATGGTTGCAAAAGCAACGGTTGAGGCAAAAGTAATTTCACAAGGCAAAGGCAAAAAGGTTCATATCTTAAAGTTCCGTCGTCGTAAGCACTCAATGAAGCAGCAAGGTCACAGACAGCTATTCACTGAAATCGAAATTACAAAAATTAAGGCATAAGGAGTAACTCATGGCTCACAAAAAAGCAGGCGGTAGTACTAATAACGGTAGAGACTCCCAGTCAAAACGTCTAGGCGTTAAACGTTTCGGTGGTCAAGCGGTATTAGCAGGTAACATTTTAGTTCGTCAAAGAGGCACTAAAGTTCACCCAGGTACTAACGTTCGTAGAGGTAAAGACGACACATTGTTTGCAACAGCAGATGGTAAAGTAGTTTTTGCTAAAAAAGGTAAATTCATGCGTCAAACAGTTTCAATCGAAACTGCATAATTCGCAACTCAGTATTATTTAAAAAAGCGCCTTCCGGGCGCTTTTTTATTAATTAAAATAAAGCTATTTCACTCATTAACTTTATTATGAAATACGCAATCGTTTTTCCAGGTCAAGGCTCGCAATCATTGGGTATGCTGTCAGATCTTGCTGATAATTTTCCTATTGTCAAAGACACATTTTCAGAAGCATCAGATGCCTTAGGGTTTGATCTTTGGACACTTACCCAAGAAGATCAAGATGGCCTTAATCAAACTCAAAATACTCAGCCAGCAATGTTGGCAGCCGGTTATGCAACTTACAAAGTTCTTACCGGTGAAACAGATTTGTCACCAGTTTGTATGGCTGGGCATTCTTTAGGCGAATACACCGCACTCGTTGCTTCAGGCGCGCTTAATTTTAGCGACGGCATTAAGTTGGTACAAACACGTGCAGAGCTGATGCAATCAGCCGTACCTACTGGTGTGGGCGCGATGGCGGCTATTTTAGGTCTAGAAGACGAAGTCGTGATTAAAGTGTGTAGTGATTATGCTGGCGAAGGTATTGTGCAAGCGGTTAATTTTAATTCAAATGGCCAAGTAGTAATTGCTGGTAATAAAGAAGCGGTAGATGTCACTTGTGAAGCCATGAAAGCTGCAGGTGCTAAACGCGCTGTAATATTGCCAGTGAGTGTGCCTTCACATTGTTCACTTATGGATGATGCAGCAACGG
>JABGOT010000112.1 GCA_018648985.1 Candidatus Ruthturnera sp. | reverse complement strand
CCCCTCCAATACTTGTCTTAGTCAGCTGAGTTTTTTCTTCTTGTGTCAGTATAAAACCAGACACATCCATCATAATCGGCCCAATCATATAAATATATGTTTAAATCTTTTGCTGATCCAGTACAACATTACCAAACTAGGGATTACCATTAAGGCAGTTACTGCAAAAAATACCACCCATTCTCCTCCAAAACTAGCTACCCAGTTTTGGGCTTCTAAACTATCCACCATCCACCCGCTTCCACCGGCAAATAAAGTTCTACCAAAATTACCTGCTGATGCCATTAGCGCATATTGCGTTGCGGTGTAAGCGCGATTAGTCAAATGGGAAATAAAGGCAACAAAAGCAACGGTTGAGAAGGCTGCAGTAAAGTTATCTAACAAAATTGCTACGGCAAAAATATTGGTATCTGGCCCTATAAAAGCCAAATAAGAGAAAATTAAATTGGTACTTGCCATCGCAACACCACTAATCATAAGGCCACGCACCAACCCGTAATGAACTGTGATTACACTAGCAATAATAGAAAAAATAATGGTTAACGTTGAGCCTACCAATTTAGAATAAGTGGCAATCTCACCGGTGGTAAAGCCAATTTCTTTGTAAAAAACCAACGACATTCTGCCCAAAAATGCTTCGCCGATTTTGAAAAATACAATAAACAATAAAATAATGATGGCAGTTTTACCAAAACGAACAAAGAAGTCTTTGAGTGGTTCGGCCACCGTACTTAAGAACCATGCGCTTGTCTTTTGCCACAGGTTATGGCCACCCAACAATTTTTCGTATGATTTTTGCGCTTGCGCTTGTACTGCCTCACGCTGACTTTCAGGCTCATCCAACCACAGTGTATTTAGAATAAAACCAACAACAAACACACTAATCATTAAATAAACAGATGACCAATCTTTGCCAAAATCAGACAAATAAAGTGCTACTGCACCAAGGAAGCCGTAACCTACCCACCAGCCAGAAGTTGCCATCGCTGCGGTTGCGGGTAGTTTGTCTTTTTCTTCTAAACTGAATGCATCAATTCGGTAGGCATCAATCACAATGTCTTGTGTACTCGATACAACAGCAACCGCCAAAGCCAACAAGCTCACCCAAATCAAACTGTCTTTTGGATCGGTAAAAGAAATAGCAATAATGAGTAAAAGCAATAGACTTTGTAACAATAAAAGCCATGAACGGCGCTGACCAAATCGTTTGCTTAATATAGGGATTTGCACTCTGTCTAACAAAGGCGCCCACAGCCAATTGATTGAGTACACTGCAAACACTGATCCAAAAAAACCAATCGCTGTACGGGTTAACCCCGCATCTTTTAACCACAAAGTCATGGCTGAACCAATAATTACCCAAGGGAAGCCACTAGCAATACCGTTTAAAAAAATAAACAACATTCTTTTATCTAGATAAGTTTCTAGCAGTTTATTCATTTAACATTGATTCCACGGCATGCCATCATGTCGCCAGCCATTGACATTGCCACGCTGATCACTCTCATCTAGATCACCTTCAAAGCCACTTACAACGTGAGACACATCAGTAAAGTTATTGTTAATCAAACAACGGCCAGCATCATCAGAACGAAACCCACTGCGACAGATAAGGATAATTTCTGTGCTGAGCGCATCGTCACCGATAAATCGCTTAATGGCTGCAATAAAGTCATCGGCGT
>JABGOT010000062.1 GCA_018648985.1 Candidatus Ruthturnera sp. | reverse complement strand
TGAGCCAATACTGGAATAACAACAACTAAGCCAACAAAGTATAAATCAGCAGTCAGCATTAATGCGCCCAATACCAAAATACCCACCATCGGCACCCAAATAAGCATGATGACCAAATTTGCCATAGCAGCTTTTAGGCTAGTAACAATTGCTGTGAATGGGTCACAATCTGTGTCCAACACCATTGGGAAAGAGAACCAGCTAATCATAAACGAGGTTAAACCAACTACCGCTGTAAAGATAAAGTAAGTCACCACAAAGCCCGTATTAGCACCACTGGTAATGTCCGCCAGAATGGCTTGAACCACCGTTTGGTTTTCACTAACAATATTTAAAGAGCCAGTATTAAAGACTGCGTAAATGAGTGGTGAGAACATCATCCAAGCAATGGCAAGAACCACTAAAATCACCGATAAGAAAATACTTGGGCAAGAGCCGTTAGCCTTAAATGCTGCGCCAAACACAGTGCCAATACTGGGTTTTTCACCAGCGGCCAGTCGTCTTGAAGCGTCGTACAAGCTCATCGCAGAAATTGGCCCTAAAATTAAGATAAGTACAGCCAACAAAGGTGCTGCAACATCACCTAGTGTTTTAGAAGTACTTAGGTAATCCCATGCGCCATAAGAAACAACCGTGAATAAAATTCCAAAAAATATCGCCAGAACTGGCATAGCTAAAAAATCACCAACACCTTGTTTAAGCCAGGTGAAAGGCGCCCCCATGCTGACTTCTTTAAGTTCGGCGGTTTTGCCAATGTTTTCCTGCATTCTTGCAGTTTGTGGTATTGCCATTTTTGCACTCTCCTCACGAAATTTTAATATTAACTAACTATGCATTAAATCAGACCTTGGCAGGGTTGTCAAGAAGATGCCACAATAATCCATTTATTCTTAGATGAAATTGATTTAAGTCAAGAAAGTGGTTTTTTTTATAACACAGATCAAAAAACAGGTATCATTTGCCACAGTTTTTAATGCGTGTTACGTATTATAGAAAACGGATAGTATTTATTTATATTGGAGGATTTATGAAAAGATTAACAACTCTTTTAAGCGCTCTAGTTGGCATGATGTCAACCAATGTGTTTGCTGAGTACGGCCTTAACATGACTGAAGGTGTGACTTCAATCAGTCACGATATTTACGATTTACACATGATGATTTTTTGGATCTGTGTAGCAATCGCGGTAGTTGTATTCGGTGCAATGATTTATTCACTGTATGCGCACAGACAATCGAAAGGTGCAGTAGCAGCTCAATTTCATGAAAGCACTAAAGCAGAGCTTGTATGGACAATTGTTCCAATCATTATTTTAGTATTAATGGCAATTCCTGCTACTAAGGTACTAATTGATTTAGAAGATACCTCCAAAGCTGAGATGACTGTTAAGATTACGGGTCACCAGTGGAAATGGCAATATGACTACCCTGAAGAGGGCATTAGCTTTATTTCTAATCTAGCGCAATCTCATAAAGATGTAGTTGAAGGGTCAGACGCTGATCGTGAAGCGGTTGGTAATTACTTGCTTGAAGTAGATAAACACTTGGTCTTACCAGTAGACACTTCAGTTCGTTTCTTAATCACATCAAACGATGTAATTCACAACTGGTGGGTGCCAGAATTTGGTGTTAAGCAAGACGCTAACCCAGGCTTTATTAATGATGCATGGGCTCAAATTGACGAAATCGGTACTTACCGTGGTCAATGTGCTGAGCTGTGTGGTAAAGACCACGGCTTTATGCCAATTGTGGTTGATGTGGTTTCTAAAGCAGATTACGCCAAGTGGGTGTCTGAGCAGCAAGCAGTTGCTAAAGCTGCAGCAGACAGCGCAAACAAAACATGGTCTAAGGCTGAACTAATGACACAAGGCGAGAGTGTTTATAACACTAACTGTGCTGGCTGTCATAAGAAAGACGGCTCAGGTATGCCGCCAATCTTCCCAGCAATGACAGGCTCGCCAATCGCTAATGGTGCGGCAGCAGATCATATCGGTATTGTTCTACATGGTAAGGGTGGCATGCCAACCTTTAAGATGTTAGGTGATGCAGATCTTGCAGCAGTAATTACTTACGAAAGAAACGCCTTTGGTAACACAGGCAGCGTTGTTCAACCTTCAGATGTTACATCTGCACGTTAATTAAAGGAGAAATAATATGACAACAGCAACAGCTTCTCATGACGATCACCATCACGGCCCTGAAAAAGGCTTGATGAGATGGGTCAAGACAACGAACCATAAAGACATTGGTTCGCTTTACATGTGGTTTGCCTTCACTATGTTATTAGTGGGCGGTGCATTCGCAATGGGTATTCGTGCTGAATTATTAGCACCGGGTATGCAATTGATGGACCCACACTTTTTTAACCAATTAACAACGATGCATGGTCTGATCATGGTATTTGGTGCAATTATGCCGGCCTTTGTTGGCTTAGGTAACTGGTTGATTCCGATGATGGTAGGTGCCCCTGATATGGCATTACCTCGTATGAACAACTGGTCTTTCTGGATTCTACCATTTGCTGGTGGTATCTTGTTAAGCACGTTCTTTATGGAAGGTGGCGCACCAGCATTTGGTTGGACGTTCTACGCACCATTATCAACAACGTTTGCACCAGACAGTACTGACTTCTTTATTTTCGGTGTTCACTTATTAGGCTTCTCGTCAATTATGGGTGCGATTAATATTATTGCAACGGTACTTAACATGCGTGCTCCTGAGATGAAGTTAATGGACATGCCATTATTTGTTTGGACATGGTTAATTACTTCATTCCTACTAATTGGCGCGATGCCAGTATTAGCGGGTGCAGTGACTATGATGCTAACAGACCGTAACTTCGGCACAGCATTCTTTGATGCAACCGGTGGTGGCGACCCAGTAATGTTCCAGCATATTTTCTGGTTCTTTGGTCACCCTGAAGTTTATATTATGATCTTGCCAGCGTTTGGTGTGGTTTCTCACATTATTCCAACCTTTGCGCGTAAGCCATTATTTGGCTACTCTTCAATGGTGTATGCAACAGCGTCAATCGCATTCTTGTCATACATTGTATGGGCACACCATATGTTCTTAACTGGTATGCCAGTTGCAGGTGAGTTGTACTTTATGTACGCAACGATGTTAATTGCGGTACCAACGGGTGTTAAAGTGTTTAACTGGATTTCTACTATGTGGAGAGGTTCGATGACATTTGAGACGCCAATGCTATGGGCGATTTCGTTTGTGTTCTTGTTCACGATTGGTGGTTTCTCTGGCTTAATGCTAGGTATCGCGCCAGCAGACATTCAGTATCACGATACTTACTTCGTGGTTGCACACTTCCACTACGTATTAGTAACAGGCGCATTATGGTCAATCATTGCGGCAACGTTCTACTGGTTGCCTAAATGGACGGGCAAGATGTACAACGAAGGCTTGGCCAAAGTACATTTCTGGTGGGCAGTTATTTCAGTAAACGTATTGTTCTTCCCTCAGCACTTCTTAGGTCTTGCGGGTATGCCACGTCGTATTCCTGATTACTCATTACAGTTTGCAGACTTTAACTTTATTTCTTCAATTGGTGGTTTTGCCTTCGGTGCATCATTTATCTTATTGACTTATATTGTGATTGATTGTGTTCGTAACGGCAAGCCGGCAACGGCACGCCCTTGGGAAGGTGCAAAAGGTTTGGAGTGGACATTAGAGCCAAAAGCTCAGTATCATTCATTTAACACACCACCATCAAGAAAGTTAATTGAGCAAGAGTCTCAAAACTCTTAATGGACGATAGAAAAAAAGGCGCCGTTATTACTGCGGTAATTGTAGGCGCCATAGCAATAGGAGTATTTACAGCGACCATCGTTTTTTATGGCGGCTGATATGAAACAACGAAAAAAAATAACAAAAGGGTTCTGGATAAAGTTAGTCTCAGCGCCGATATTGATGTTTTTCTTTGCTTATGCAATGGTGCCTATTTATGATGTCTTTTGTGAGATCACAGGCTTTAATGGCACAACTGGCAGAGTAGATACCGAGCAGCAATATTTGGTTGATGAGAATCGAAAAGTCGAGGTAAGTTTTTTTGCCATGACGATGGGCGGGTTTCCAGTGCAGTTTGGGCCAAAGGTGAGTTCGATGGAAGTGATACCTGGTAAGTTTTATACCACCAGTTATATTGCTAAGAACAATACCGACGAAACAGTTATTGGCCAGGCGATCCCTAGTGTTGCACCGACAGATGCAGCACTTTATTTTAAAAAGTTAGAATGCTTCTGTTTTAATAGACAGGTATTCAAGCCACATGAGGAAGTCGAGATGACTCTAAGATTTGTGGTAGAACCAGAGATGGATGGGCGCATAAAAGATATAAGCTTATCCTATAATTTTTTTAAACTTGAAAGCTAAAAAGAGGAAGAAACTATGAGCGAACAAGAATATTACGTACCTAATGGTACTTACTGGCCAATCATTGGCTCAATCGGTGTATCAACATTATTTGTTGGTTTTGCTAATCAAATGCATGGCGTAGAATGGGGCGGCTCAGTGATGGCGCTTGGTCTTGCGATTACGGTGTTTATGATGTTTGGCTGGTTTGGTCAAGTCGTTAGTGAAAGTACAAGCGGCATGTACAGCAAACAAGTGGACCGTTCGTTCCGTTGGGGTATGAGCTGGTTTATCTTCTCTGAAGTAATGTTCTTTGCGGCCTTCTTTGGTGCATTATTCTATGCAAGACAAATGTCAGTGCCATGGTTAGGCGGTGCAGATAATAATTTATATACGCCGGATCTTTGGAATGCATTTAGTGCTTCTTGGCACCAGATGGCGTTTTTAGCGCCGGGCACAGAATTAGCATCAGGCACAGTGATGAGCTTCCCTGAAGTGCCTGCTACTGGCATTGCTACTGCAACGCCAGCTGATGTAGTTGACCCATGGGGTTTGCCAGCACTTAATACAGCATTACTATTGGCATCAGGTGTTACGTTAACTTTTGCTCACCACGCACTACGTGCTGGCCATCGTAATCAAATTGTTGGCTGGTTAGTGGCAACGATTGCTTTAGGTGTTGCATTCTTAGGCTTCCAAATTATGGAGTACAGCCATGCATACCACGATGGTTTGAAATTAACTTCAGGTATTTACGGTTCAACGTTCTACATGCTAACAGGCTTCCACGGCTTCCACGTAACGGTGGGTGTGATTATGTTGACGGTTATTTTATACCGTGTGCAAAAAGGCCATTTCAACGCAGATAACCATTTTGGTTTTGAAGGCGTTGCTTGGTACTGGCACTTTGTAGACGTGGTTTGGTTAGGTCTATTCGTTTTTGTTTACTGGCTATAATATAGTTCAGAAACAATAAAAAAGACCCCTTTATTGGGGTCTTTTTTTTAGTATTTAAAAAAAAGGAGTTGTTATGACAGGAGTAGTTGTTGTAATTATTATTGCTATTTTAGTGGCGCTAGGTTTTGGTTTAATTGGCATGGTAAAGGGTGGAAAACAAGGGTCAGACAAAATGTTTAAGTCTTTAGTGATACGTGTTAGCCTGTCTGTTTTGTTGTTTGTGTTGGTTATGTTTGCCGGTTACATGGGTTGGATTACGCCAAATGCGGTTATGGTAGACGCGCCAATAGTTCAAACACCTGTACAAAAATGATCAAACGCAGTTTTATCCTGCCAGGTGTGCTAATCTCTTTAACGGTTTGGGGCTTGTTGTCGCTGGGTTTTTGGCAGCTTGAGCGTGCCGATGAAAAGCGCGCTATTGAAGCCGCCATTGTCTTAGCGCAGTCTAGCCCAGCTCAGTTAGTGAGCGCTGATGAGGTGCTTGATAAAGAACATTACCGAGTTTTACTTAAAGGTCACTACGATAATGACAAGCAGTTTATTTATGATAATCAGATTGTTAAAGGCAATGCAGGCTACTATGTTTTAACACCCTTTATTCTAGATGAAAAAACAGCGATTTTGGTTAATCGTGGGTTTGTGCCCTGGTACGGAAAACGTAGCGAACTTGTTGATATTAAAATTGACAACCAGCCAACCATTATTGAGGCGGGATTAATCAAACCCAAGCAACGCATTGAGCTCAAACAACAAGAAGTCAGTACAATATTTCCAATATTAATTCAATCTTTAGATCTTGACCAACTTTCACAATTATCCAATTATCAAATTATTCCAATGTTGGCACAGCTTGATATTGAGGCCAAAGATGGTTTTTTCCGTAAGTGGCAGCCCTTTTATGGCAGCGTTGATAAGCACTTAGGCTATGCCCTGCAATGGTTTTTGATGGCTTTGGTACTCAGTATTATTGCCATTCGGCTACTGGTAAAAAATAGCAGAAATTGATCTATATCAATAATTCATTATTGACTTGACGGTATCATTGAGGCTATGTAGAATTACCATTTATTTTTGAAAGCCTATTAAGACAAGGGCATTAGTTAAAACGAGGAGAGAGTTTCGATGAGCTTAACAGAAAGATATGACTTAAATGTCGTCAAGTGGTTTTCCATTATGTCGGTGGTTTATTTGGTGGTAGGCACGCTAGTTGGTGTTTATATTGCTGCAGAATTAGCCTATCCTTTTTTAAATGATCTAGGTACAGACACACCTTATCTTCAGTTTGGCCGTCTTAGACCGCTACATACTAATGCGGTGATTTACGCCTTTGGTGGTTCGGCACTCATGGCATCCGCCTTTTATATTGTCCAGCGTACTAATCAAACCAGGCTTTGGTCTAATAAAATGGCATGGTTTACTTTCTGGGGTTGGAATCTTATTATTCTTTCAGCAGTTATATCTTTCCCTTTAGGAATTACCTCAGGTAAAGAATACGCAGAGCTAGAATGGCCAATTGATATTGCCATTACTTTGGTTTGGGCAAGTTATATGTATAACTTTATCATGACTATTCACATTCGTAATCGTGACAAGGTGCCGCACGTCTATGTGGCTAACTGGTTCTTTATGGGCATGATGGTGATGGTGACTTATCTTCATGTGGTTAACTCTTTAGCCATTCCAGTAGGCATGTTTAAATCATATTCTATTTTCTCTGGTGTACAAGATGCAATGATTCAGTGGTGGTGGGGTCATAACGCGGTTGGCTTCTTCTTAACCGCAGGTTTCTTAGGCATGATGTATTACTTTGTACCAAAGCAAGCACAGCGCCCTGTTTATTCTTATCGTCTATCGGTGATTCACTTTTGGGCATTGATGTTTGGTTATGTGTGGTTAGGTGCGCATCACCTTCAATACACAGCATTACCAGACTGGGCGGGCTCATTAGGTGCGACCATCTCACTCGCAATGATTATTCCATCATGGGGCGGTGCAATAAATGGTATCTTAACTTTATCAGGCGCATGGGATCGTTTACGTGAAGACTATATCTTGCGCTTCTTGATTATGTCGCTAGCTTTCTATGCAATGGGCACCTTTGAAGGCCCAGTGATGTCAGCGAAAACGGTAAATGCTTTATCACATTACACAGACTGGACCATTGGCCATGTACATTCAGCCGCTCTAGGTTGGAATGTTATGGTGGCAGCAGGTGCACTCTATCACATGATTGAGAAAATCTATAATGTTAGAATGTCACAAAAATTGCTAGCGATTCACTTCTGGACGCATACCATTGGTACCGTAGTCTATATTGTGGCAATGTGGGTATCAGGCATTATGCAAGGTCTTATGTGGCGTGCTTATGATGAATACGGTACGTTGGCTTACACTTTTGCCGAGTCGGTATCAGCCATGCACCCATACTATGTTATGAGAGCAGCAGGCGGCGCACTGGTTGTGCTTGGTGCGGTGGTTATGCTGATCAATGTTATTATTACCATTCGTAAGTCGAGCCAAGAGCAAACTTCTGCTCAAGCGGCAACGGCATAAGGGGAGAATACAATGGCAAATCAAAACGGAAAAGAAAGCTTACAGTCAAAACTAGAAAAAAATGTATTTGGTCTGTATTTATTTATGGCGTTAGCAGCATCATTAGCAGGCATTGTGGAGATTGTTCCTTTGTTTACGCATAACGATGTAGTTAAAGACGAAGTAGTATTGGCAGACGGTTCAACACAAAGCCTATTGTGGCAGCGTGGTGACAAAAAACTATCAGACTGGAAGCCAGGCGACGGTGTTCGTCCTAATACGGCATTAGAAGTAGCAGGCCGAGATATTTACATACGTGAAGGTTGTTACTTATGCCACTCACAAATGATTCGTCCATTTAGAGACGAGAAAGAGCGTTATGGCCACTTCTCTCTAGCGGTAGAGTCAAAATATGATCACCCATTTCAATGGGGCTCTAAGCGTACTGGCCCTGATTTAGCGCGCTTAGGTGGCAAGTATTCAGACGAGTGGCATATCTTGCACATGCGTCACCCACAGGCAGTAGTGCCAGAATCAGTGATGCCAAAGTATCGTTTCTTAGATGATGCAATTGTTGATGGTGAGACTATTCAAGCACACATGGAAGGACTAAGAAAAGTTGGTGTGCCTTATACTGATGGTGATATTGCGGAGGCTGCAGGCTTACTCAAAGGTAAAACTGAGATGGATGCCATGGTGGCTTACCTGCAGTCATTAGGCAATATGATTAAATTTGAAGACGGCGTTGTTTACCGCGAGTAAATGACACTGGTTGATAAAATTGGTGCTGGCACAGCACTCATCCTGTTTGTTTTAATGGTGAGCGCTTATTTTTATGCCTTTAGGCCTAAGAATAAAAAACAATTTGAAGATTTAAATAACTTTGTTAATAAAGAAGATTAGAGAGGAGAGTAACAATGGGAGAACATAAGAATCCATATCCAGGTGAAAATAATACTGGCCATTTTTGGGATGATGATAGCGATATTAGAGAGTTGAGTAATCGCCCACCAAGGTGGTATATGTGGGCACTCTACATGGGTACGATTTCAATCGTAATTTATGCATTTTATTACCCATCTATCCCTTGGTTTGGTGATCACAATAAAGGCTCAGCTAATTGGACTCAAATTGTTGAGATGGAAGAAAGCGTTAAGCAACTTGAAGATTATCGAGAAGCAAAATTTGCTGATAAAGAAAAAGCCATTGCTGATAGCTCATTGGAAGAAATTGTATTAAATGACGACTTAAGAGAGTATTCAATAAAAACAGCCAAAGTACTATTTGGTGATAACTGTGCGGCTTGTCATGGTGCAGGCGGTCAAGGTAATGATGGTTTCCCAGTATTAGCGGATGATGATTGGGTATTCGGTGGCACATTGGCGCAAATCAATACAACTATCACACATGGTAAAAAAGGCAGCATGCCGGCCAAAGGCATGCTGGGTAATTTAAGCGACCCAGAAATGGAAAAATTGACTGATTATGTAATAGGCTTAAGTCAAGGTAAAAAAGACCCTGCTGGTCAAGTGCTTTATATGAAAGGCATGTGTATGGCTTGTCATGGTCCAACAGGTAAGCCAACAGCACCAACAGCAGCCAACTTAACAGACGGCATTTGGCGTTTTAAAGCGGATGATCAAAGAGCATCAGTATTACGTACTATTAAGCACGGTGTTAATAAATTTGGCGATGCAAATACACAAAATGCAGAAATGCCAGCTTTTGGTAAATCAGGCGTGATTAATGCAACACAATTGAAAAAGCTAGTCGTGTATGTGCATCAACTAGGTGGCGGCGTTAAAGTAATCCCACCAACACCAGCAGAGTTTTTACCAGCAGAGGCGAAAGGCACATCGTTTGATGCAGTAATAGCGGCCGCTGATGCCAACTATAAAAAAGCCCTAGATGTAAATATGGCTTGGCGTGATACTGGCAAGATGATCAAAGAAGCAAAGAAAACTAAAGATGTTGCTTTGGCTAAAGCCGCAAATAAACAAGCAGAAAATGCATTGGCACAAGCCGCTGTTGCAGGGTCTGCCTCCCCTAGGTTTTAATTAACCGATTATGAAAACTAAAACACCCCTTTATTGGGGTGTTTTTTTGTCTTAAAAATGCCAGCGTTAGGGCTTAATTTTTTAATAAATAATCATTGAGCAATTTAAGCCTTTGGGTATAATCTTAGTTTGATGCCGAAGTAGCACAGTTGGTAGTGCAACTGATTTGTAATCAGTAGGTCACCAGTTCGAGTCCGGTCTTCGGCAC
>JABGOT010000131.1 GCA_018648985.1 Candidatus Ruthturnera sp. | reverse complement strand
TGAGTCTCTTCTCTAGAGATATCATCTGCTGCTTCAATTTTTGCATGGAAAGGGTCGTAGAATTCTTTAACCACGCCTTGCCAAGCAACACCTTGATTAGCAATGGTGTCAAAATCGGTTTCTAAATTTGCTGTAAATTTGTAATCAACAATATCACCAAAATGTTTAACCAAGAAATCGGTTAATAGGTAAGCAACACTGGTTGGGAAAAGTTTATTTTTCTCAGCGCCTGTATTTTCTGTTGGCTCTGATTGCTCAACCTTGCCTTCGTTGATTTCAATCAATTGATAAGTGCGTTCTGCACCTTCTCGCGTTTCTTTAGAAACATAATTTCTGTCTTGTACGGTTGACACCATAGTGGCAAAAGTAGATGGGCGACCAATGCCCATTTCTTCAATTTTCTTTACCAAAGAAGCTTCAGTGTAACGTGGCTTAGCACGTGAGAAACTTTCTCTCGCCGCGAAGTTGGCCAAAGTTAATTCGTCGCCTTGGCTTAAATCAGGTAATAATTTATCGTCCGATGACAAGTAGTCATAAACACTTAAAAACCCTGGAAACACTAATATTTCACCATTTGCCAAAAAGGTTTCATCGCGATTAGAAATGTTGGTTTTAATTTGTGTTCTTTGTAGTTTTGCATCACTCATTTGTGAAGCTAATGCGCGCTTATAAATCAATGCGTACAGTTTGGCTGCCTGATCTTCCAAACCATAAATCTCCGACTTGGTTAAATCGGTTGGTCGGATGGCCTCGTGCGCCTCTTGTGCGCCTGCGTCTTTAGTCTTGTAGCGTCTTGCTTGATGGTACTCAACACCATACTTAGCGGTAATTTCTTTTTGGGCTGCTGCAATCGCCTCTTCAGACAATGTGAATGAGTCAGTCCTCATGTAAGTAATAGCACCTTCTCGATACAGGTTTTGCGCCAGCGTCATGGTTTGTTTAACTGAAAAACCTAACTTTTGAGAGGCTTCTTGCTGCAAGGTTGAGGTGATAAACGGTGCTTTTGGCGAACGCTTAGAAGGTTTTTTCTCAATACTGTTAACGTTAAGTGTTGCCTCTAATAATTTATTAGCAAACTCAAGTGCCTCATCTTTTGTCGCAAAGTCTTTATCGAGTTTTGCTTCAATTAACTCGCCTGCATCGTTCACCAAATCAGCTTTAATTTTAAAAGTGCTTTTAACCGTATGATCGTTGATTTCTCTTTCTCTTTCTACCACCAAACGTACCACTGGAGATTGCACTCTACCTGCTGACTTTGCGCCTGAAACTTTTCTCCACAGAACGCCAGAGATCTCGAACCCTACCAAACGGTCAATAACGCGTCTGGCTTGTTGTGCGTCCACAACATCAAAATTTACTGTTTTTGGCTCCTGGATCGCTTTTGTAATTGCGCCTTTGGTAATCTCATGGAAAACAATACGTGGCGTGTCTTTCGGTAAGTCGAGTGCTTCTAGCAAATGCCAAGCAATTGCCTCTCCTTCGCGGTCCTCATCAGTCGCGAGATAAACTTGTTCAGATTTTTTGACTGCCTTTCGAAGATCGGAGACGACTTTTTTCTTGTCGGCGCTGATTTCATAATTTGGCTTGAAGTTGTTTTCAATATCAATACCATCTTTCTTGGCCATGTCACGGATGTGACCGATACTGGACTTAACTTGGTAGTCTTTGCCTAAGAATTTTTCAATTGTTTTGGCTTTGGCAGGGGACTCAACAATGACAAGATTTTTTGCCATTATTGAACAGTGTGGTTGTCATCAAGAAATACAATTGATTCTAACCATTGTGCTGAAATCTCTTCATCGTTGCTATTGCCCAGCACCATCATTACCACCCACTTTAAATCATCTAAAGATACCGCAGAATCACCCAATGACATGATTTGATCAATGATCATTTCACGCTGGTTAGCATCTATTTGGCCCATGTTTTCCATAAACAATAAGAAGCCACGAGACTTGGCATCGAGTTTTAATTTTTCCACCTCGCTATAAATACGCATGCCACCATGTGTATTAGCAAATGGCTTAATATTGCCATCTTGCAAGGTGGCAATATTTTCTAGCCAACTCAATGCTTTTTCAATGCGAATTGGCTCAAAACCTGCATCTGAAAGGTGTGCTTTTAGAGTGGTGTCATCAATTTCATTAGACGAATCATGTTCTGCTTCTTCAAACAAGTAATCGAACATATAAGTTAGCACGTCAAGAATATTGTGTGTCATAAAAATCTCACTTAGTTAATAGATAGCCAGAGCCACCAGCCTTTGTCACCCTGTTTGCAAGTTCCAATAAAAGCAACTCTTGTGTAATGATTTGGGGGCTCAACCCACTTTTTTCAACCATTTCATCAATACTTATGGCCTCATAACTCAAGTATTTTAATAGCACAGAGGGGGTGTTGTCTACATCTTTTGTATAAATAGGTGCGTTATTGCCCAATAAAGGTGCCTCGAAGTCTAAAGACAGCTCTTCGATAATGTCGTCAATATTTTCAACTAATTTTGCCCCTTGCTTGATTAATTGATGACAGCCTTGCGACAATGGGTTGTGAATAGAGCTCGGAATAGCGAACACTTCCTTACCTTGATCAGCGGCTAATTTAGCCGTAATCATGGTGCCACTTTTAATACTAGCCTCCACCACCAAAGTACCCAAACTCAAACCGCTAATAATTCGATTTCGCCTTGGGAAATTATTAGCAATCGGCGAAGTGCCAATACAAAATTCAGACACCAGTGCGCCTTGGGTTGAAATTTGGTGTGCTAATGATTTGTGTTTTGCCGGGTAGATGCGGTCAAGCCCTGTGCCACACACTGCAATGGTTAATTGGCCGACTTCTAACGCACCAATATGCGCACTGGCATCGATACCACTGGCCATACCCGAAGTAATCACTAAGCCTGCTTTAGACAACGCCTCAGCAAACTGTTGAGCGTTTTGTTTACCGCCTGGTGTCGGGTTACGACTACCCACAATGGCAAGCTGTTGCCTAGACAGGCATTCAACATTGCCTCGCACATATAGCACCGGTGGCGGGTCAGAAACAGTTTTAAGCTGTTGAGGATAGCCTTCATCAACCAGCGTTAAAATATGGCAGTCTTCGGCTTTAGCCCAATCAATATCAGCCTGTACCATCGAAGCATCTTGTTGTTCTAAATAATCAAGGGTTACTTGGCGAAATAATCCGCATTCTTTACGCTGTGTTTTTGAAGCTAAAAACACTTGCTCAGGCGTTTCGAAAATTTTGAGTGCCTTATAAAAAGTACGCACACCTAAGTGTGGTGCTTTGAGTAGCATGAGCCAATAGATTAGATCCATCTTAAATTTAGGTTATTAAGGATTTGAAAGTTATTATAAATTAATATACTTATTTACAAGGCGTATTGTGATTTATGGTAAAATTGCAAGATTTTATCGGCTGATATTCTATTATGAAACAGAAAAGAACCTTCCAACCCAGTGTTATAAAACGCAAACGTACTCATGGCTTTAGATCAAGAATGAGCACTAAGTCTGGCCGTGCAGTAATCAACGCCCGCAGAAGAAAAGGACGTAAGCGTTTAGCTGCCTAAATTTTAAGTGTCTTTTCGGCTGACTCGTGAAGCCAGAATTCTTAAAGCCCATGAATACACCCATGTTTTTAAAGGTGGTAAGCGGGCCAAGGGTAAGTACTGGCAAATCATTGCAAAACCTATTCAAGAGTCTAGACCACGTCTAGGCTTGGCAATATCAAAGAAGGTGGCGCGTTTGGCTGTCGACAGAAATCGATTCAAACGCGTTGCTAGAGAGACTTTTAGGGTGGCGCAAGCACAGTTAGACAATTGGGGCTTTGTGGTGATGGCTAGAAATGCTAAGCCAGCTAAAAGCCCAGAGTTGTCTGCTGAATTATTAAACTTATTTAAACAGGTGACGAAAAACTAATTTGAATTATGCGTTATTTATTGCTTATTCCCATTAAATTTTATCAGCTATTCATCAGCCCATTTCTAGGCACTAATTGCCGTTTTGATCCAACTTGTTCGCAGTATTCTTACGATGCTGTGAAAGAGCACGGCTTTTTCAAAGGCTTTGCACTCAGTGCAAAACGCATTGGAAAATGTCACCCTTGGCATGATGGCGGCTTTGACCCAGTACCCAAAAAACATTCACACTAATATCAAATAAACCAACCTCTTATGAACAATCAAAAATTATTTCTCGGTATTGCCATCTTCTTAACTGTTTTCCTATTATGGGATAAATGGCAAATCACACACGTTACTGATGCTGATGGCAATGTTGTTCGAAAATCTCAAATTACTTTGGATACATCGTCGAAAAACAATGATGTGCCAATGATCAATACGGAGACGGCAGAAATTGATCTACCAACCCCGACAATCACTGAAAGCCACGGCTTTACCACGGTCACAACCGACATGCTTACAGTAGAGATCAGCCACAAAGGTGGTACGATTCAAAATGCCTATCTTAATGCCTTCCCTGTCGAAAAAGGGGGCGAAGAGAAGTTTCAACTATTAAGCAACAAGACTGGTTCATTATTCCAGGCACACAGTGGTTTAGCATCTCGTGATGACTTATTGCCAACGCACTTATCTAGCTTTAATTCGGCTAGTTCAAACTACCAATTGTCTGGTGACGCGCTTATTGTCCCAATGACTTGGCAAGGTAAGAATGGCGTTAAAGTGACTAAAAATTTCCACTTTAAAAAAGGCAGCTATAGTGTTGGCATCGATTACCAAATTGACAACAACTCCGATCAAGCAATTCCAGCCAAAAGCTATGTGCGTTTAAGTCGCAGTGCAATTGATCAATCTAATATGATGATGCCGACTTTTACTGGCGGCATTATTTATGACAAAACATCTCATACTGTACAAAAAAATGAGTTCGATGACTGGAATGAGTTTAATCAACAGCAATCAGCTGGTGGTTGGATTTCTATGGTGCAACAGTACTTTATTGCAGCCTGGATTCCAAGTCAAGACGAAGAACAAGTATTTTCAGCAAGCACTAGCAACAACCTACATAAACTAACCAATGCCAACCAGCAAGTTAGCATTGGTGCTGGTAGCAGCGCAACACTAAGCGCCAACCAGCTTTATCTTGGCCCTAAAGAGTACGGAAAAATTGAAGAAGTTGCAACTGGCTTAAACTACACACTAGATTACGGCTGGCTTGATATCTTAGCGGACCCTCTGTCTTGGGCTATTCATAAAATCAATGACTTTATCGGCAGCTGGGGTTGGTCCATCATCCTTATTACTATCTTGATTAAGCTGGCTTTTTACCCATTGAGTGAAAAATCATACCGCTCAATGGCTGGCATGAGAAAGCTCTCACCAAGATTAGCTAAACTCAAAGAAACCTATGGTGATGATAAGCAAAAAATGGGTCAAAAAACCATGGAGCTATATAAGAAAGAAAAAATTAACCCGGCTTCTGGTTGTTTGCCAATCATGGTGCAGATCCCTGTATTTATTGCTTTTTACTGGATGTTGCTTGATACGGTTGAGTTGCGCCAAACAGCATTCTGGTGGCTGACAGACTTGTCAACAGAAGACCCTTACTATATCTTGCCAATTATTATGGGTGCGTCTATGTTTGTACAGCAAAAGCTTAACCCACCGCCGCCTGATCCGATGCAGGCAAAAATCATGATGTCGTTACCATTTGTGTTTACCATTTTCTTCTTATGGTTCCCATCAGGTTTGGTGCTTTACTGGGTGTTTAATAATATTTTATCTATTGCACAGCAGTGGTCGATTAATAAGCGTATTAACGGTTAATTGCTTGTTATTTTTGCCTTGTATAATGCAAAAATAACAGCGCAATAGGTGTTACACATGCTACTAGACAATTCAGATGAGTATCAATATTGGCGAGACGAAAAACTTGCCAATATCCCAACCCGGCTAAACGATTGTATTGTTGAAATACAAAACCCATTTAAACTCTCAAATGCAGAAAAAAACAAAATTATCGACCTTTGTCAAAGGGGGGATTTTGCCTTATTTCAAATTCAACCTGTTGATCAATACGACAAAGCGATTATCAGCATCAATGCACAGTTTGGGCTAATAAACTTTGATCAGCACTTGTTTGTTAAAACCGGCGGTCTGGCACACATCACCCAGAGTGACAAAAAAAACCAGAGCGAATTTATCCCCTACACCGACAAAAACCTAGGTTGGCATACCGATGGCTACTACAATGCAATTGATGCGCGTATTCGTGCGTTTTCATTGTTCTGTGTTAACCCTGCGACTCAAGGCGGTGTCAATGAATGGATTGATCCACAAATGATCTATCTATTACTACGGGAAGACAACCCCGATGTTGCCAAAGCACTCACACACTCGCAAGCCATGAGTATTCCGGAACACAAAGTTGATGGTGTTGTTAGGCGCGAGAAGTCAACGGGGCCAATATTCTTTGTCGATGAACTTAGTGAGTCGCTTTATATGCGCTACACTCAACGCAAGAAAAATATTGATTTTTTAGATTCTACTGAAATCAAACAAGCTGTTGAGCACTTAGACGCTCTACTAAGCACAAAAACTGATTATCATTTTCAGCATCTAATGCAATCTGGCCAAGGCTTATTGTGTAACAACATCCTACATAGGCGCAATAGCTTTACCGATGATAGCAATAATCCAAGACTCTTACTCAGAGGGCGATATTTCAATCGGATCAAATAGGGTTATAATCACCCCATGATTAACAACCACTTACTCAGTCTCGCTAAGCAGTCACCTTCAGATAATAAAAATGAACGACCAGACAATGAGATTTCTCTAGTGGTGATTCACAATATCTCCCTACCACCAGGTGAATTTAACAACGACTATATTGAGCAATTCTTTACCAATCAGCTTGATTTTAATAAACATGCTTATTTTCAAAACATTAAAGAGATGCAGGTATCTGCACACTTATTGATTAAACGAGACGGCTCAAGCATACAATTTGTGCCGTTCGATCAGCGCGCCTGGCATGCAGGTGAGTCTAGTTTTAAAGACCAAAACAATTGTAACGATTACTCTATTGGCATCGAGCTAGAAGGAAGCGACAATCTTGCGTATGAAGCGGTACAATATCAATCATTAAAAATAATACTAAATTTATTAAAGGCTCATTACCCAATCGAGGCTGTTGTTGGGCACAGTGATATTGCTCCAGGTAGAAAAACTGACCCAGGTAAAGCCTTTAATTGGGATGAAATACAGGATTAACACTCATGAAACTACTCAATAAATCTTACTTACGTGCCAAGCAAATCAAGCTCATTATCTTTGATGTTGATGGTGTTTTAACCGATGGCGGGTTGTATTTTTCTGATGGCGGAGAAGAATTCAAACGCTTTAATTCGCTTGATGGCTTGGGCATCAAAATCCTAAAAGACAATGGCGTTGAGCCGGCTGTCATTACTGCGCGTAATTCAACAACGGTTGAACATCGCATGAAAAACTTAGGCATAACGCATTTTTATCAAGGCCAAGATGACAAAGTTATTGCCTTTAATGATTTGCTAAATAAGCTCAATCTAACAGCCGATCAAGTTGCCTATATGGGTGATGACGTGATCGATTTGCCAGTAATGACTAAAGTGGGCTTGCCGATTGCAGTTGCTAACGCACATGAACTGGTTAAAGAAAATGCCTGCATAGTAACGGAAAAGATTGGCGGACACGGCGCCGTTAGAGAGGCTTGTGACTTTATTCTAAAAGCACAAGATAAGTATGATGAGGCGATGAAAGTCTATTTGACATGACCGAATTTCAGCAGCAATGCTACCAAACACTTAAAGACAAAGTACCCGCTGGTCGGGTAATTACTTACGGGGGTTTAGCGCAATTGATCGGCCGTCCTAATGCGCATCGAGCTGTTGGTAGTGCAATGAATAAAAACCCTTTTGCACCCAAAGTTCCTTGCCATCGCGTGGTCAAATCAAATGGTGAATTAGGTGGGTTTGCACTCGACCTGAAGATCAAAATAAAACGCCTTCAAAAAGAAGGCGTTCAGGTCATGAATAATAAGATTGTTGACTTTAAAGAAAAAGTCGTCAAGATAGCTTAGAGTTTTTTACCTCGCGCCTTGGCAATCATTTGTAGTTGTGCCATCGCTTCTGCTAATGCCGCTTGTGTTGTACCAACATCGTGACCATTGTCTGAATTAGTCATGGCCTCTTCTGCGCGTTGTTTGGCTTCTAATGCTTTAGACTCGTCTAAATCATGTGCGCGAATTGCTGTATCAGAAAAAATCGTTACTGTATCAGGCTGCACTTCAACAATACCGCCAGAAACATAAATAGATTCAACGCCCTTTTCAGTTTCAACACGAACTTCACCTGGTTTTAAAACCGATAAGAGTGCAACGTGTTTTGGGTAAATACCCAATTCACCTGTTGATGCCGGTGCAAACACACAATTCGCTTCACCTGAGTAAAGTGACTCTGTTGCACTAACGACGTCGACATGGATGGTTGACATTTACGCGTTCTCCGCTGCTCTTTCACGAACTTCTTCAATAGAACCCGTCATGTAGAATGCTTGCTCTGGAAGATCGTCAAGCTCACCATCAAGAATTGCCTGGAACCCAGAAAGCGTGTCTTTAAGTGATACATACTTACCAGGAGAACCCGTAAATACTTCTGCTACGAAGAATGGCTGAGACAAGAAACGTTGAATCTTACGAGCACGTGATACTGACTGTTTATCTTCTTCAGATAATTCATCCATACCTAGAATCGCAATGATATCTTTTAATTCTTTATAACGCTGCAACACACCTTGTACACCACGAGCAATATTATAGTGCTCTTCACCAACGATTAATGGGTCTAGCTGACGTGAAGTAGAATCCAGTGGATCTACTGCAGGATAAATACCTAATTCTGCTACTTGACGTGACAATACAACAGTCGCATCCAAGTGAGCAAACGTTGTTGCTGGAGATGGGTCAGTCAAGTCATCCGCAGGTACGTATACCGCCTGGATTGAAGTAATTGAACCCTTCTTAGTTGAAGTAATACGCTCTTGCAATGCACCCATTTCTGATGCTAGTGTCGGCTGGTAACCTACCGCAGAAGGCATACGACCTAATAATGCTGATACTTCAGTACCTGCAAGTGTGTAACGGTAAATGTTATCAATAAATAACAATACATCACGGCCTTCATCACGGAAGTACTCAGCCATTGTCAAGCCTGTTAACGCAACACGTAATCTGTTTCCCGGTGGCTCATTCATTTGACCATAAACAAGAGATACTTTATCTAATACGTTTGATTCTTTCATCTCGTGATAGAAGTCATTACCCTCACGAGTACGCTCACCAACACCAGCAAATACTGAATAACCAGAGTGCTCAATCGCAATGTTACGAATCAGCTCCATCATGTTTACTGTTTTACCAACACCAGCACCGCCAAATAAGCCAACCTTACCACCCTTAGCGAATGGACAAACCAAGTCAATTACCTTAATACCAGTTTCTAACAACTCTGCTGCAGGGGCTAATTCGTCGTAATTCGGGGCTGGACGGTGAATCGCCCAATTGGTTTCTTCGCCAATATCCCCCGCATTATCAATTGGCTCGCCAAGTACGTTCATAATACGGCCCAATGTCTTAGTACCTACTGGCACTTTAATTGGTTCGCCTGTATCTGTTACTTCCAAGCCTCGTTTTAAACCTTCAGAGCCACCCATTGCAATCGCACGAACCACGTTATCGCCCAGCTGCTGCTGAACCTCTAACGTTAATCCCGTTTCAGTAACGCTTAGAGCGTTGTAAACACTAGGAACACTGTCTGCTGGAAACTCAACGTCGATAACCGCGCCAATAATTTGTGTAATTTTTCCGTTGCTCATTTTGCTTTTTCCTCTTTTTAAACTCTATTTTTTTAAACTTATACTGCAGCAGCACCACTAACAATCTCAGAAATTTCCTGAGTAATTGCCGCCTGTCTTGCCTTGTTATAAACTAACTCTAATTCTTGAACCATATCGCCTGCATTGTCTGTTGCACTCTTCATTGCAATCATACGTGATGACTGCTCACAAGCAATATTTTCCACCAAACCTTGGTAAACCAAAGCTTCAATATATCTTACCAATAATG
>JABGOT010000108.1 GCA_018648985.1 Candidatus Ruthturnera sp. | reverse complement strand
TGAAAAACCCGATTCTAAAGGCTGGTGCTTTGTTGCTAATCTTTACGGCGATTAGTGTGTTTTTTGTTGCGTTAACGCAAGATAGCACCAAGGAAAAAATAAAATATAACGAAGATCAGTTACTCATCAAGCGTCTTGGTGAATTGGTATCAAATTATGACAACAATATCCTTGAAGACAAGTTTTCAAAAGAGGTAACGCTACACGGATTGCAGCAAAAAGTAGGTATTTACCCTGTCAAACAACAAGGAAAACTATTTGCTTATTTGATCGAACACACTTACCCTAATGGTTATAACGGCAACATCCGCTTACTAACTGGGTTTGATATTAAGCATCAATTATTGGGTGTTAGAGTAATCACACATAAAGAAACCCCTGGCTTAGGTGACAAGATAGAAACCAGAAAATCAGATTGGATTAAACAGTTTTCTGGGCTGTCTTTATTCAACCCTCAGAAGAGCGATTGGAAAGTAAGACGTGATGGCGGTGTATTTGATTCATTTACTGGTGCGACTGTTACCCCAAGAGCGATTGTCAGTGCTGCTTACCAAGTATTGGTTTATTTTACACAGCATGAAATTAACTGATTTTGACTTCGAGTTGCCGAAGTCACTCATTGCCCAAAACCCACCAAAAAATAGAACAGATTCACGTCTTTTAGTTCCACAATCGGCTATTATCGATTCATTTTTTCATAATATAGCGTCATTTATTAAACCTGGTGATTTGCTAGTAATGAACAATACTCGGGTGATTCCAGCCCGATTATTTGGACATAAAGCCTCAGGCGGTAAAGTGGAAATTATGATTGAGCGATTGCTCAATGATCGCCAAGTATTAGCCATGATGAAGGCCTCTAGAGCGCCAAAAATTGACAGTTTTATTACACTTGAAAATGGCGACAAGGTTCAGGTTGTCGGAAAGGAAAATGGTTTTTATACGCTAGACTTTCTCACTGATTCGCTTATTGAATTGCTTGATAATGTTGGTCATATCCCCCTACCACCTTATATTGAACGCAGTGATAAGCAAGCCGATCTTGAACGTTATCAAACTGTATTTGCCAATCGTGACGGCGCGGTGGCTGCCCCCACAGCAGGGCTACATTTTGATAATGAATTATTGTTAGCTTTAAAAGAAAAAGGCGTTGAGCACTGTTTTGTTACCTTGCATGTTGGTGCTGGTACATATCAGCCAGTCAAAGCTGACAAGATTACAGATCACAAAATGCACAGTGAATATTTTGAAATTGATCAGGATACGGTAGACCAGATTAACCAAACTAAAGCTAACGGTGGGCGTGTTATAGCGGTAGGAACTACAGCTGTACGCTCAATGGAATCAGCTGCAAAAAGCGGCCAATTAAAAGCAACTAAAGAAGAGACCGATATTTTTATTTACCCAGGCTACGAGTTTAAAGTAGTTGATATGATGATCACCAATTTCCATCTACCAAAGTCATCATTGCTAATGTTGGTAAGTGCATTTATTGGTCGAGATAAAATGATGGAAATTTACCAGCATGCAATCAAAAAAGAATATCGATTCTTTTCGTACGGAGATGCTATGCTTTTAAAAAAATACGATGGAAGAATCTGTTGATATTCGTGCTGTTAATTTTAATATTAGCAATAAGGAGTCGTCTCCATCCAAAAGATCTTCCCCAGATAAATACAATAGAGAGGTTAATATGATTTATGAAAATGAGTTAGTGAGCGTTGAAGTAGAGGAGAGTGAAATCCCTTGGGTTAAGGTGTTTACTCAGAGAAAAATTAAAGAATTTAGCGAATGCACATCAGAAGAAAAATTAGAAATTTTCCGTATTATTGATTTTACTGAGAAATTAATGCTAAGCTATTTCAATGCAGATAAGATTAACATCGCTTCATTTGGGAATATGTTGCCCCATGTTCATTGGCATGTGATGGCACGTTTTGAACAAGATAGTTATTTTCCAGAACCGATGTGGGGTGCTAAGCAAAGAGAATCACAACTAGATTTACCGAGTTTTGAGGTATTCTTTATCCAATTAGGAGAGCAGTTATGAATCAGTTAGAAAACCAAGATCAATTAGACACACTAAAACGCGAAAAAGACGCGGTATTAATTTTATTTGGTGGTGCGCATTGTGGCGTATGTCAAACCATAAAACCTCAGATTTTTGATAAATTTTCAGCCAAATTTCCAGATTTGGAAATGATCTATATTGATTGCGAACAATTGCAAGAAGTTTGTGCGCAACATGGAGTTTTCTCATTGCCAGTAGTGCAAGTGTTCTTTATGGGGCAGAAATTTATTGAAGAAGTTCGTGGCTTTTCACTGTTGGCACTAGAACAAGAGATTGAAAAAACTTACGCCAAAATGAACAACTAAAGACTGCCTTTGATTTTTTTAAGAGTTGGCATTTCTAAACTAAATTCTTTCGCCAATTCCAAGGCTCTATCCAATCTTGTTGGCGCTGAACGCCCCATACAACCATGATTTAAATCACCCTCAAAAGCTTTAATCATGCCTTGTTCTAGTTGGTTTTCATCAAAAGTTTGCCCGGTCAACTGAGTTTGTAAAGTGAGCACGTCTTTTGATACATCGCGCATCAGTGACAGGTGATTATTACGCAAGTCATCAACATTGGCGCCAGGCTCAATTGCTAGCCCGGCAATATTGGTGGTTAAGATGTAAAGATTCTTAAGTACCAGTTCGAATAATAATTCGTTTTCATCGGCAACAACATGCGCCGGAATATCTATTAGTGCTAACGAGTCGCAGAGTATTTGAGCTTTTGCGCCGTAAGCTGGTGAAGATATTAGCACTTTAGAATCCATGCCTTTTTTCTTCTCAAACCAGACTGAAATAACACTTGGGTTTGTAAAGTTGTAAACTTCCCAATCGCGTGGTAGAAGTTCATTTTGCATCATTGCTACGCGATCTTTCCATTTAGAAGGAATAGAAGACAGTGCAGATTGCAGATTACCTTCTGCCACGCAAACCAAAATTAACTCTGGGTCAATACTTGACGATAACTCGCCAATATTGGTTGTACGAGTAATTGGGTAGACTGGATAATTGCTCTTTAAAAAAGCGCGAGCAAATACACTGCCAAGCTCACCAATACCTAAAACAACAATGGGTTTTTTCATGGTGATTATTGTAGAACCTCTAATAAAGTTGACCCCATAGTGGCGGGCGTAGGAGAAATGGCTACACCTGCAGCTTCAAGTGCTTTAATTTTGTCGATGGCTTTACCGCTGCCGCCACTAATCACCGCACCAGCATGCCCCATGCGCTTCCCTTTCGGTGCGCTAAGCCCAGCAATGTAAGACACCACTGGCTTGGACACGTTAGACTTAATGTATTCTGCTGCCTCTTCTTCTGCACTACCACCAATCTCACCCACCATGATAATGGATTTGGTTTGTTCATCTGCTTCGAATAATACTAAGCAATCAATAAAATTCATACCTTGGATAGGGTCACCGCCAATGCCAATACACGTACTTTGCCCCAGACCAGCTTGCGTGGTTTGGTGTACAGCTTCATAAGTCAAAGTACCTGAGCGTGATACCACCCCCACACTGCCTGATTGGTGAATATTGCCAGGCATAATGCCGAGTTTACACTCATCAGGGGTAATTACACCTGGGCAGTTTGGACCAATCAAGGTTGAGTTTGAATCGTTTAAAATTGCTTTAATTTTAAGCATATCTTGCACAGGGATGCCTTCAGTAATACAAGCAATCACTGGCATCTCGGCTTCAATGGCCTCGAGGATTGAAGCATAGGCAAAGCGCGGTGGCACGTAAATCATGGTGGCGTTTGCACCCGTCTCATCCATCGACTCTTTGACTGAATTAAATACAGGTAAATTTAGGTGAGTTTGTCCGCCTTTGCCTGGCGTCACACCACCCACAAATTGTGTACCATAAGCAATGGACTGCTCAGAATGAAAGGTGCCTTGTTTACCGGTAAAGCCTTGAGTGATTACTTTGGTATCTTTATTGATTAATATACTCATGTCGATACTCCTTTTGACAGCTCTACAATCTTGATTGCCGCTTGAGTAAGATCTGCTTCAGTATGAATATCAAACGTCGCTTCATCTAAAAGTTTTAGCCCTGCTGGTGCATTAGTGCCTTCTAAACGTACGACAATTGGCAGATTTAACCCAACCTTTTCAATGGCTTGTAAGATTCCTTTGGCGATTAAATCACAACGAACAATGCCGCCAAAAATATTGACCAGAATGCCTTTAACGTTGGCTTCAGTTTGAATAAGTTCAAAAGCTTTAGCCACACGTTCAGCGGTTGTACCACCACCCACATCTAAAAAGTTAGCCGGTGAGCCGCCATGGTGTTCAATCAAATCCATGGTCGCCATAGCCAAGCCTGCGCCATTCACCATACAGCCAATTGTGCCATCTAATGAGATGTAATTTAGCTGATGCTCACTGGCTTCATTTTCTTTTTCATCTTCTTGTGAAATATCACGTAGTTTAATAATGTCTTCGTGGCGATAAAGGGCATTATCATCAAAATCAATTTTTCCATCGAGTGCCAACAATTTATTTTCTGCTGTGGTAATCAGTGGATTAATCTCAATCAAGCTTACGTCTTTAGTGGTGAAAATAACATAAAGACCAATCAATGCATTGCTGAATTGTTTTGCCAAATCACCTTCAAGATTAAGTTTTTCAGCGATTGAAAGGCAATCTTCGGTTGTTAAATTACCCAGTGGGTCGACGCCAAATTTAATGATTTTATCCGGTGTTTCAGCGGCTACTTTTTCAATATCCATGCCACCTTCGGTTGAGGCTAAAACAGTAATCTTTTGCGTTTGACGATCAACCAGTAAACCTAAATAAAGTTCGCGCTCAATATTCTGACCACCTTCAATTAGCAGCTGGCTAATTGGCAAACCTTTTGCATCAGTTTGGGGGGTTATTAAGTTAGACCCTAGTAATTTATTACAGGCGTTTTCCACTTCCTCAACGCCGCGACACAAGATTACGCCACCGCCTTTTCCACGTCCACCTGCATGCACTTGTGCTTTAACCACCCAAATCTCACCGCCCAACTCAGTGCAAGCCTTGCTTGCCTCTTTAGTGCTGTTGATTAGGATTGCCTCAGGCGTTTGAATATTGAATTGCCTAAATAGGGATTTGGCTTGGTATTCGTGTATGTGCATTAAAAAGTGCGTAAAATGAGATGCTTGAATTTTACACTTAATAGGTTAAAAAATGGCGAATTACTCTACCAGTCAATTTAAGAATGGCTTAAAACTAATGCTAGATGGCAACCCTTGTTCAATTATCAATAATGAGATTCGAAAACCTGGCAAAGGCCAAGCTTCCAACAAGGTTAAGCTAAAGGATTTAATCACAGGAAAGACCTTAGAAAAAACTTTTAAGTCAGGCGAATCTGTAGAGGGTGCAGATGTAATGGAATTGGATATGCAATATCTGTATAACGATGGTAGTGAATGGAGTTTTATGGATCCCAATACGTTTGATCAATATATGATTAATGATAACGCCATGGATGATGTTAGAGGTTATTTGGTAGAGCAAGACATGTGCGTGGTAACGCTTTGGAACGACAACCCAATTTCAGTAACACCGCCTAACCATGTAATGCTTGAAGTGGTAGATACCGATCCTGGTCTTAAAGGCGATACTGCGGGTACGGGTGGTAAGCCAGCTACGATGAACACAGGGGTGGTCGTTCAAGTACCATTATTTATTAGTATTGGAGAGAAGGTGAAAGTAGACACAAGAACAAACGAATATGCGGGAAGAACTTAAAAAATATAGCGATTTTTTACAAAAAATTCGCCGTTATTTTAACGATCAAAGTGTACTAGAAGTTCAAACACCCGCACTACTCAGCGCCCCAGCTACTGATGTTTATATTGACTCACTGAGTGTGAAGCTCAACCAAGATATCAATGCAGGGAAAACCCAGTATTTACACACTTCTCCAGAGCTAGAGATGAAGAAACTCTTGGTGAATGGTAGTGGTGATATCTATCAAATCTGCGAAGTTTTCCGTGACAATGAGTATGGCGCTCACAACTTTAATGAGTTCGCAATGCTTGAATACTATCGTCTAGACTTTGATAGTCATCAGTTGATGGATGATATTACTCAGTTATTGAAAGTATTGGGTGTCAAATCCCAAGTAACTAAGTTGTCTTATGCACAAGCTTTTTTCGAGTACGGCGATATTGACATTCTTAATACTGATTTCGATGCGCTTAAAATAATTGCTAGAAAACATGACCTAAGTACTGATTTCGAATGGATTGAAGATTTGCAAATCTTACTCTTTACGCATTTGATTGAGCCAAAATTAGAAGAACTACCACTATGTTTTATTTACGATTATCCTGCCACACAATCCGCTTTGGCCAATGTAGAAGATAAAGTAGCGCACCGATTTGAGTTGTATATGAATGGCGTGGAAATCGCCAATGGCTATGATGAGTTACGCCATGTTGATGAATATAAGACCGTATTTAAGCAAGAAATAGAGAAGCGTGCCACGCTTAAAAAATACACACCTGATTTGAATAAGGGTTATTTAGAGGCTATTCAATCGTCATTGCCTAACTGTGCCGGTGTGGCTATTGGAATGAGCCGATTATTCAGCCAAATAGATTAAAATAAGTCATGATTAAATTTATTTCACTGTTGTTACTTTTAGCGTTACCTGTGCAAGCATTGCAACTGCTACAGCCAAAAGAAGGCCATGATACAATCAAACAACACTTAGACGAATCTGTTGATGAGCGATCATTGTCTGCCGAACAACTACACACAAAATTAAAAAAATCTGCCAAAAGTGGCGATGCCCGATCACAGTTTAGCCTGGCTAACATGTATCACAAAGGTATTAATGTTAAGCAAGATGTTAAGCTGGCTTTTTATTGGTACACCCAAGTTGCTCAACAGGGTTATGCAACAGCTCAATTCAGTTTGGCTGAAGATTACTATCATGGCATAGGTGTTGATCAAGACTTAAGGCAAGCCTTAATCTGGTATGAACAATCTGCCCGACAAGACTTTGTAGATGCACAATATAAAGCAGCCAAAATGCATCACCAAGGTGAGGCGTACGCAATAGATTACGATCAAGCTTATTACTGGTATGAAAGGGCGGCTCAGCTTGGTTTTGCACCAGCACAATTAGAACTGGCAAAATTTTATGAAGCCGGCTTAGGCACTGAAAAAGATTTAAGATTGGCACAGCATTGGTATGAAAAAGCAGCCATACAACTAGACGCTGAAGCGCAATATTATTTGGCAGATTTTTTTGAACGCAAGGGCGAGCCAATGCAGTCGTTGCTCATGTATCGAAAGTCGGCTAATCAAGGGTTCACATTGTCACAGTCTCGTTTATCAAATTTTTATAATCGAGGCTATTTGGTTAATCAGGATGATGCATCAGCACTTAAATGGGCGCTTTTAGTCGCTGAAAAAGGCGATGTTGATGCTCAGTTTTTATCAGCACAAATTTATCATAAAAGCACCCAGGTTAAGCAAGATCTACCGCAAGCACTAAATTGGTACAACAAAGCCGCTGAACAGAATCACGCCCAGGCACAGCATCAATTGGCAACGTTATACGCAAAAGGCAATGGTGTAGATAAAGACGCTAGCCAAGCTTTACAGCTCTACCAAGCCGCGGCCAATCAAGGCTTAGCCGTATCACAACACGCATTAGCATTGCACTACCTACGAGGAGAAGGTGTAGACAAAGACAACATAAAAGCAGCTGAGTGGTTATTGAAGTCTGCCAGAGGTGGTTATGCGCCAGCGCAATATTTATTAGCGCTTAGATATAAGTTAGGTCAAGGTGTTGAAAAAGACGCCAAGCAAGAAGCTTATTGGTATCAAAAAGCAGCCAGCCAAGGCAATATAGAAGCTCGTTACCACCTGGCTTTATTACTGCTAACAGGCGATGGTATTGAGAAGGATCCAGAAAAAGCACTTTCGATGCTGCTCAATTTATCAGTGCAAGAGCATGCATTGGCACAATATCAACTGTACAAAATCTACAATCAAGGTGAGATTGTTGGTCGAGACGAAACCTTGGCTAAGGTTTATTTACACAGATCTTCAGAAGGTGGATATTCCATTGCTCAATTCCAATTAGGCCATCTTTATCAGCAAAAGCAGTTATTCCAAGACGCAGTCAAATGGCTAGAGTTATCTGCACAGAAAAATTACGCGCCGGCAAAATTATTATTAAGCGAAGTAAAACTAGCAGCAGAAAAAATCGCCGAAGAAAAAGCCAATAGCAGTAATATCGAAGTACTTGAATCGAATGATGTTGATCTAGAAACAGAGCAAATTCAACATGACCCAGAGCCTTTAGTTATCAGTACTGATTTTAATAAACCTAGATTGAATTTAATTCCTAATGAAAGTCAAATTGCACAATCATTAGCCGACAACACTAAGGTGATGAGTAATGTTGAAAAATTGGTGATCAGTGCCAAACAAGGTAATCCCATTGCTCAACACAACTTAAGCACTTTGTTTAGTATTGGCGCATTAGTGCCAAAAGACAACAGAAAAGCCTTTATGTTAATGCAGGCTGCTGCCAATCAGGGGTTAACGCAATCTCAGAATTCTTTAGCAATGATGTATATCAATGGTGTCGGTGTTGAGCCTAATTATCAATCCGCTTATTTTTGGGCTAGTAATTCAGCGCGCCAAGGCGATCAAGAAGGCAAACAAATTCTAATGCACCTGGTTTCTATTGTAGAGTAGTGTAATGATGCATAAGCAAATATCGAATTTCTGGCAAACACTCAGGTTGGATCAAATGAGTCGAACTCAATGGGAGTCACTTTGTGATGGTTGTGGCCGTTGTTGTTTGCACAAGTTAGAAGACGAGGACACTGATGAAATTTATTTTACCGATGTGGCGTGTCGCTACTTAGATGAAGAAACTTGTCAGTGCCCACATTATGATACTCGCCAATCCTTAGTGCCAGATTGCCTAACCATTTACCCTGATTGGGGAGATAAATTTAATTGGCTTCCCGATACGTGCGCTTATCGGTTATTATCTGAAGGTAAGGATCTATTTGATTGGCACCCGCTGATTAGTGGCGATAGTAATTCTGTGCACTTGGCGGGTATTTCTGTACGTGGCCGCACTTTTAGAGATGATGAAGTGCAAGAGCAAGATATTTATAAACATGTGATTACTTGGGTAAATTGATGAATAAAAAAATAGCGTTATTGTTGTTATTGTTAACCACTAAAGTTTTTGCACAATGGCCACATGAGAATATTTCCCAAGCTGTATTTTCTACTGATGTGGTTGAAAGACAGCCAGTTGAGATAATTACTGAAGCAGGCAATTCTTTAGGTAAAATCTACTTCTTTACCAATATCCGACATTTGACAGGCGATACTATTACCCATCGTTGGATCTATAAAGACAAGGTCAAGGCTGAAGTTAGTTTTGATATTAAAGGTAAGCGCTGGCGTGTATGGTCGAGTAAAAATCTTTGGCACACATGGACAGGGCAGTGGAAAGTAGAAGTAGTTAATCAGAAAAATGAAATACTACTAGCAAAAATATTTGAATTCGGGGAAGAGCGCCCATCAAATGGGTACAGGAAAGAACAATGAATAAAGTAGTACTTGCCTATTCGGGCGGATTAGACACAAGCATCATCGTTAAGTGGTTACAAGACACTTATCAGTGTGAAGTGGTTACCTTTACGGCCGATATTGGCCAAGGTGAAGAAGTCGAGCCTGCACGCGCTAAAGCTGTTGCTGCTGGCGTTAAAGAAATTTATATTGAAGATTTACGTGAAGAATTTGCACGTGATTTTGTCTTCCCAATGTTTCGTGCCAATGCAATTTACGAAGGCGAGTATTTACTCGGAACTTCTATTGCACGCCCATTAATTTCCAAACGTTTGGTAGAAATTGCTAATGAAGTAGGTGCTGATGCTATCTCACATGGCGCAACCGGCAAAGGTAATGATCAAGTGCGCTTTGAACTAAATGCTTACGCACTCGATGCTGACATCCAAGTGATTGCCCCATGGCGTGAGTGGGAATTATCTTCTCGTGAAAGTCTAATGGCTTATGCAGAAAGCCATGGTATTGAGATTGATTACCAAAAACAAAACAAAAAATCTCCCTATTCAATGGATGCGAATTTATTGCACATTTCATATGAAGGTGATATTTTGGAAGACCCTTGGACAGAGCCTGAAGACGACATGTGGCGCTGGACAGTGTCGCCTGAGGGTGCACCCGATAAAGCCGAAACTATTGAGATTACTTATACTAAAGGCGATATTACCGCCATTGATGGCGAAGTAATGAGCCCTG
>JABGOT010000033.1 GCA_018648985.1 Candidatus Ruthturnera sp. | reverse complement strand
ATCCTACTTGGCACGAAGGTATTGTTGGTATTGTGGCGGGCAAGCTAAAGGAAGACTATCACTGCCCAGTGGCCGTGTTTGCAAAATCGGGCAATTTTCTCAAAGGCTCTATCCGCTCTATTCCCAGTGTACATATTAAAGATTTACTCGATTTGGTTGATCGTCATAATCCAGGTTTAATTTTAAAATTTGGTGGCCACGCAATGGCAGCTGGGCTTAGTATTAAATCAGAAGAATTTTATTCATTTAAAAGAGCTTTTCATGATGCCATTAAGTCACATTTAAATGGTGAAATTCCAAAAGTAGAGCTACTAACAGACGGTCAACTTGAGGCCTTTGATATTTCACTTAATAATGCAGAAATTCTTAAAGAGGCAGGGCCTTGGGGTCAAGGGTTCGATGAGCCAATATTTTATGGAAATTTTGAGGTGGTTGAACAAAAAGTAGTGGGTGAAAAACACCTTAAATGCCGACTTAAATTGGTTGGCGATACCCACACCCATGATGCGATTGCTTTTTTTCAAGCGCCACTCGATTCTAAGCAAGTAACAGTCGCTTATAAACTATCAATCAATATTTGGCGAGGGGCGACTAATTTACAACTGATGGTTGAGCAAATTAGCACCTCAGAATAAGCCTTGTCAAGGTAAAATACAGCCTTTTAATTTTAGTTGTTTGCAATGCCAATAATCACACTTCCAGACGGAACTGAAAAATCTTTTGATCAAGTGCTCAGTGTATTTGACGTAGCCAAGTCGATTGGCTCTGGTCTTGCTAAGGCGACATTAGCGGGTAAAGTCAATGGAGAGTTGGTGGACGCCTCTCATGTGATTGAGTCTGATGCTACGTTGTCAATCATTACTGCAAAGGATGAAGAAGGGCTTGAAGTGATTCGTCACTCTACAGCGCACCTTTTAGCACAAGCCACACAAATGCTTTACCCGGATGCACAAGTTACGATTGGTCCGGTGATTGATAATGGTTTTTATTATGATTTTGCTTATAAAGACGGCTTCTCTGAAGACGACTTGGCTAAGATTGAAAAGAACATGAACCATCTTATTAAGCAAAATCTTAAGATTGAGCGTAGTGAAATGGGTCGTGATGAAGCGGTACAATTTTTTAAAGATAAGGGCGAACATTACAAGGCTGAGATTATTGAATCTATCCCGTCAGATCAAACACTATCGCTGTACCAACAAGGTGACTTTATTGACCTATGTCGTGGCCCTCACGTACCATCAACAGCTAAATTAAAAGCCTTTAAATTGATGAAATTGGCCGGCGCATACTGGCGTGGTGATAGCAACAATGAAATGCTACAACGTGTGTATGGCACTGCTTGGGCGAGTAAAGACGATCTTAAAGATTATCTATACCGCTTAGAAGAAGCCGAGAAGCGTGACCATCGCAAGATTGGCAAAACACAAGATTTATTTCACATGCAAGAAGAGGCGCCTGGTATGGTGTTTTGGCATGAAAAAGGTTGGACACTGTATCAAATTGTTGAACAATACATGCGTGGTGTTTTTAGAGATAATGACTATAAAGAAGTACATACACCACAGCTAATCGATAGAACACTTTGGGAAAAATCAGGTCATTGGGATAAATTTGGCGATGCTATGTTTACCACCAATAGTGAAAACCGAGATTACGCGGTCAAGCCGATGAACTGCCCAGCACATATTCAAATTTACAATCAAGGTTTAAAATCTTACCGTGATTTGCCATTACGTTTGGCTGAGTTTGGCTC
>JABGOT010000126.1 GCA_018648985.1 Candidatus Ruthturnera sp. | reverse complement strand
ACAATAAGGGCAGCCATCTAGGTGAAAATACAATAAAACACTTTTGTTTTCATCACTTGCATCTTCAACATCATCGCTAATTTCTAGAAAACTATCGGTAAACCAAGCAGGGATTTCATAAGCAGCGCCACCCGTAATTTGGCCGATTTTTGGCTCTTGCGCACTCAGCTGAATACTGGCGATTGCCAATAAAGAAAATACAAAAATACGTGAAAAATATGACAAAAATTGAACACTCATAATACTTTCAAATAGCCTAAACTTTTTTAATGTTACCCCTATTACTAATAGATATATCACTTTATTTACACAAAAAAGTTAGTTAACGGCCATTCAAACGGTGATAATAATAATTGTCTGTTGTGTTTGTTGTTGACTATATCCCCTGAGCCGATAAATAAACAAACCAGGATTCGCGATAGCTTACTATTGTGCAAGCCCACCAAGAAGTGGGAAGCCTGCGGTAATCTTCTACTTTCCGCCTTGAGCCTTATGGTTCAGGTTTCTGTTCAACGCGATACAATGGACCCTTCTTATTTTTAGCACTTCAGCTATAATCCTTATTATGAAGACGCTTAGACAATCCATTCGCATTCAAAGACGCTCAATCACGGCTTCTGATCGAGAGAAATCTGCCAAACAATTATTATCCCAAGTACAAAAATTAGCAAATTTTCAAAATGGGCAAAAAATTGCCCTTTATTTGCCAAATGATGGTGAAATTGACACAAAATACATACAAAACTTCTTAAAAAATAGAGGTTTTAGCATTTATTTGCCGATATTATTCGGTAAAAGACTTAAATTTGCAAAAGTTGGTAAAAATTTCAGGAAAAATCGATATGGCATTGATGAGCCTGTTTCTACCGATATTTTGAACGCTAATCAGCTCAATGTCATCTTTATGCCACTCGTGGGTTTTGATCAATTCAAAAATCGTATTGGTATGGGCGGTGGTTTTTACGATCGAACCTTAAGCTTTAAAGCGCGACAACAAAATTATAAAAACCCTAAGCTTTATGGTTTGGCTTTTGATTGTCAAGAAGTGGCTAAGCTTAACGTAAAATCATGGGATGTACCGCTAGATGCGGTCATCACCCCAACTACAATTTACCGGTAGCGTGCGCTTGAAAAAAAGACTTTAGTGTCGGGTTTTCATTAACAAGGTTCATGCCAAAACCACGTAGCCAGCGAAGTGGTTCGTTGTTTTCTTTATAAATCCAATTTAACCCAGTCATGGTTTTTGCCATCAGCTCATTGTCTAGTCGGCGTGCTCTGGCATAAGTACGTAACACACCATAATCACCAAGCGATTTAGTGCTGTCACGTAGCTGGTTAGAAAGCTCTTCAACATCGGCAAAACCTAGGTTAACACCTTGCCCTGCTAATGGGTGGATGTTGTGCGCTGCATCACCAATTAGAGCAACACCCTCTTTGACATAATCTTTAGCACTGCGTTCAATCAATGGGAAAGCCTGGACTTCATTTAATACTTCAAACTGGCCAAAACGATATTCAACACCCGCTGATAGTCGGTCAGCAAAATCTTGCGTAGACAACGCCACCAACTCATCTGCCAGATGATTTTCTGCAGACCAGACGATTGATGCCTCATGATCACTAAGAGGTAATAGCGCAATAATACTGTCAGACAAAAATCGTTGCCAAGTTGTATCTTCAAAGCTCTGGTCTGAACGAATATTACAGACAATGGCTTTTTGTTGATAATTGGTTTCGCTAAATTCGATGTGTGCCAGATCACGAATACGAGAACGTGCACCATCAGCGCCAATGAGTAAATCACAAGATAATGACTGGTCATCATCAAGTTTTAGCTGATAGCCTTTTTCAGTTTTTTCGATATCGTCAAGTTTTGCACTGATAAACGTCACTTTAGCATCATCTAAGGCTATGAACATAGCTGATTGAATTACATCATTTTCAACAATATGCCCTAGGTGGGTTAGGTCATCATCTGTGGCGTTAAAGTCTAAATTACCATGAGAGTTTTGATCCCACACCTTGGTTTGGGTAAAGGCATGTTTACGTTTGACCAAATCCCAAACACCAATGCTTTTTAAAAATAACTCTGAAGTGGGTGTAATGGCGCTGACACGTGTGTGAAAATCTTTGTTTAGCTTTGGGTTGGGATTGTTTGGCTCAATAATAGCAATCGTGGCGTTGGTTTTTTGTGACATACTGAGTGCAAATGCTTGCCCAACCATGCCACCGCCAACAATCACCACATCAAAGTTATTCATTAATCTCTCCTGCAATGGTCATTTGATTAATCAATACCGAACCCACTTTCATATTACTGCGCTGATCAACATCGTTGCCCACGTGAACAATACCTAAAAGCATGTCTTTAAGATTGCCAGCAATGGTTAAGCCTGAAACCGGGTATTGGATTTCACCATTTTCTACCCAGAAACCTAAGGCGCCACGAGAGTAATCACCCGTTGTGGCATTTACCCCTTGCCCCATAAGTTCGGTTACTACCAAACCCTTACCCATGTCTTTAATGATCTCATCTAGTCCGCCATCAAAATTGGCTTCAATCATAACATTATTAGTGCCACCGGCATTAGCCGTGGTTTTCAAACCGAGTTGATTGGCAGAATATTGCCCCATTACGTAACTACATACTCGGCCGTCTTTAACAAAATATTGCTCGCGTTTTAACACGCCATCTCGATCAAAGGCTTTAGCGCCGAGTGTTTTTTTAACAAAAGGATTCTCAAACAAACTGATGTTTTCTGGCAAGACGATTTGATCAATACTGTTTAATAAAAAAGTCGATTTCTTGTATTGTCTTGAACCGCCTAAGGCGCCTAAAAGCTGTGCGAATAACCCACCCGATAATCTCGATGTAAAAATTACTGGGCACTTTTGAGAAGGCAGTGAGCGAGCGCCGAGCTTTTCCTGTGCTAATTCAGCGGCTTTAACACCTACTTGTGTTGGCGTTTGCATATCGCTTGCATCAAGCGCTGTGGTGTATTCATAGGCTGTTTGCATGTCGTCATCACGCTTGGCAATAAGCGAACAATTAAGTGAGTGACGTGTACTGCTTTGTGAGGCGATTAAACCATTGGAGTTAGCGTATAGGCCTTCACCTTGAAAGCTGGAAACTTCTGCGCCTTCAGAGTTATCAATTTCAGATTGTTCTAGGGCAATTGCTTCACATTCCTTAGCAAGGTTAATACTGTGCTGTGCATCTAAATCCCAAGGATGATAAAGGTCTAAATCTGGCGCATCAAATGCCATTAGCTCTTTTGGCGCTAGGCCATTAAAAGGGTCGTCTTGTGTGTATTTTGCAATCAAGCAAGCAGACTCAATGGTTTTATTAAGGCTGTCTTTACTTAGGTCGACACTTGAGGCATGGCCTTTTTTTTGACCTAAAAAAACATTAATCTCAAAACTTTTGTCTAGGTGGTACTGCAACGTTTCTACTTCGCCAAGCCTAACTGCAGTCGAAACGCCTGAGCTTGATCCTAATGATATTTCATAATCACTAACGTTGTATTTTTTGAGTAGCTCGATGGCTAATTGTACGGTTTGCTCTAAAGATGACATGGGTAGAATTATACTAAGTAATCTAAATCAGTTGGCTGTGGAAATTCAGTTGAATGATGTGAATGCTGAGTATCAAGTATGAGCGATTTAGCTGGCATCCATAAAGCAAAGATACCTAGAGCAATAATCATTGCACCAGAGAGTTTTCTTACTAAAGGTTTTTTAATGGCTTCGCTTAGTTTTGAAGAAAACCCTGCCATTAACAATAAACTGGGCAACGTGCCTAGCCCAAAAGCCAACATAATTAACCCGCCTTGAACAGCAGAGCCAGATAGTGCGGCAAAACTCAGTGCGCCATAAACCAAGCCACAAGGGATTCCGCCCCAAAATAATCCCACCAAAAAGGCGCTTTTTAAACTGGTCACTGGTAAGAATTTTTGGCTAATAGGCTGTAACTTTGCCCAAAGTTTAGCGCCAACTTTTTCCAACAATTGTATGCCAGCATACCAATTAGCGATATACAAACCTACTAATATCATTAGCACGCCCGAGAAAATCCTTAGTGCATGATCAAGCACACTCATTTTTAACATGTTTGAAAGCAACTCACCAGCCAAACCAAAAATAGCACCCATTAGGATATAACTAAGGATCCGACCCGTGTTGTAATTAAGGTGATATAAGGATGTTTTTTTAGCATTAGATCTAAGCTCTGCTGGCAGAGCTGAAGTCAGTAGCGCAACCACGCCACCACACATACCCAAACAATGCACACCACCCAACAAGCCCATCAAAAAGACAATGGTTAGCGTGTTTATATCGATCATTGAATTTTAGTGACTTCCAATAAATGTAGTCGTCTGGAATCGGTTTTTAACACTTTAAAATTAAAGCCTTGTAGATCGATATCATCCATCTGCTCTGGTAAATAAGTAAAGCCAGAAACCACAAAACCAGCAACGGTATCTACATCGCCAACTTCAAGTGAGACGTCAAAAAATTCATTAAATTCTTCTAGCGGTGTATTGGCCTTAAGTAAATAACGACCCTCGCCAAAATCAATAATATTGTCTTCTTCGAAATCGTGCTCATCTTCAATCTCACCTACGATTTGCTCAAGTACATCTTCGAGTGTCACCAAGCCGGCAATCTCGCCATATTCATCCATCACAATCGCCATGTGTGAGCGCTTTTGTTGGAAATCTCGCAGTAATGCACCCAAGGTTTTACTCTCTGGCACCAAGATAGCAGGACGCAGATATTCCTTATAGCTAAATTCTTTTTTCTGATTACTAACCAAATGACTAAGCAAGTCTTTTGCCAAAATAACGCCTTGTACTTTGTCTTCTTTTGCGTTTAATACAGGGAATCTTGAATGGGCAGATTTCACCATAACTGCTAGCAAATCTTTGGTTGAAATATCGTGCTGAATCAGTACCATTTTGGTTTTTGGCACCATGACATCACGCACTTCTAAGTTTTCAAGTTGCATGGTGCCTTCAATCAGAGATCGAGAATGCGAATCAACGATATGATTCTCTTCAGACTCTTTTAAAGCCCGCAGTAGTTCGTCGCTAGAATTGATTGGGGAATGGAAAAATTGTTTTTTTAATCTTTGTAAAAAAGACAATGTCGAGGGAGGTTGTTCTTCGTTCATTTAATATTAATTAATTATTAGGTCGCTATTGTACCAAAAATCAGGTTTTTTTACCACTACGCATAACTTTTCCCTTTGCGGCACGCTCTTTGCGTACTTGTTTTGGGTCGGCAATTAGCGGTCGGTAAATTTCTACACGGTCTTTTTCACGTAATACAGTATCTAGTTTGGCAATTTTTCCAAAAATTCCGGTTTTGTCTTTGGTTAAATTGATTTGAGGATAAGTGTCGATAATGCCAGACAGCTCAATCGCTTGTTTAAGCGTTGTGCCTTCATCTACCTCTAAAGCAAGTAGTGTTTGTTTTTTTTCAAGTGCGTAAGCGACTTCAACTAGCATCGCAGAGCTGTTGTGCCTTAGCAAAGTCTAACGTACCTTCATAAATAGCACGGCCAGTAATCGCACCGGTGATGCCGTGATGTGCCTCGACCAATAAATTGGTAATATCATCCATATTAGTAATACCGCCTGAAGCAATAATAGGGATTGAGGTTTGCTTAGCTAAATCAGCCGTGGCTTCTACATTCACGCCTTGCATCATGCCGTCTCTAGCAATGTCGGTATAAACAATAGAGCTTACGCCGTCTTGCTCAAATTTCTTAGACAGATCTACTACGTGTAAATCAGTTTGTTTGGCCCAGCCTTCAGTAGCAACCAAGCCATTATTAGCATCTAAGCCTACAATAATCTTTCCAGGGAACTCGCGACACAATTCTGAGACAAACTCAGGATGTGTCACTGCCATAGTGCCGATAATGAGATAACTAATACCGGCCTCAACATAAGTATTGGCAATATCCATATTGCGAATACCACCGCCAATTTGCACTGGCAAGTCTGGAAATTCTTTAGTGATCTCGGTTACGCTGGTGGCGTTGATTGGTTTGCCTTCAAAAGCACCGTTAAGGTCTACCAAGTGCAAACGTTTTGCGCCTTGGTTAACCCACTGGGCTGCCATCTCAGCTGGATTGTCAGAAAACACGGTAGTGTCATCCATCAAGCCTTGTCTTAGGCGTACACACTGGCCATCTTTTAAATCAATTGCGGGAATAATAATCATATTTTTATGCGTTGTTGTTGCGGCGATAACCGATAGCTTCAATTAAATGTTGTTTATCGACTGTCTCACTGCTATCAATATCAGCAATGGTTCTAGCGACTTTAAGTATTCGATGATAAGCGCGCGCTGAAAGCTGTAATTTATCAATTACAGCTTCTAGTAACTGCGTATTTTCTTTATCTAACGGTACCATTTTTTCTACTTCATCAGGCGTGAGTAAGTCATTCGACTTGCCCTGTCTGTTCAGTTGCCTATTATAAGCACTTAGCACTCTATCGCGTATGGTTTCACTATTTTCAATCTTCTCTTGAGATTGGCTCAACAACAATTCTTTGGGCAAGGGCGGTACGTCCAACACCATGTCAATACGGTCTAGCAGTGGGCCTGATATCTTTGAATGATATTTATCAACCTGGTCTTCAGTACAGTGACATTTGGCCGTGCCATCACCAAAGTGCCCACAAGGGCAAGGGTTCATTGCACCAACCAACTGAAAATTAGCAGGAAATGTGGTTTGTTGCGCCGCACGAGACAAATGCACTTCACCATTTTCTAGGGGTTGTCTTAACACTTCTAAAACATTACGAGGAAACTCGGGCAACTCATCTAAAAATAATACACCTTCGTGTGCCAATGATATTTCACCTGGTTTCGGATTGGCGCCACCACCTACTAGCGCAACTGCAGATGAAGAATGATGAGGCGATCTAAAAGGTCGAGTTTGCAAATCATTCAAGCTCAGTGGTTTGTTTGCAACAGAATAAATTGAAGCACGCTCTAATGCTTTATCAGTAGTCAGTGGTGGCATAATCGATGGCAGCCTTTCTGAAAGCATGGTTTTTCCAGAACCTGGCGGACCAATCAGCAAGATATTATGCCCACCAGCGGCAGCAATTTCCAATGCACGTTTGGCATGATATTGTCCTTTAACCTGGGAGAAATCTTTATCATATGAGGCAGTTTTATGCGCACTAATATCGGGTTTATTTATCTTGGAGACGCCTTGCAAAAATCCACAAACTTCTAATAAATGCTGGCTTGGATAAATCGATGCATTTTCAACCAGCGCACCTTGGTCGTAATTTTCTTTTGGGATAACAACAGAATGCTGATTATTTGTCGCTTCAACAATGGCGGGCAACAAACCTTCTGTTGGTCGGAGCAGGCCATCAAGACCCAGCTCACCAAAAAATTCAAACTTGGCAATATCGAGTTTTGCCTTAAGTTGGCCTGATGCAATTAACAAACCTAGGGCAATTGGTAAATCATAACGACCTCCGCTTTTAGGCAAGTTCGCTGGCGCCAAGCTCACGGTAATTCGCTGGTTGGGAAATTTAAACTGCGAGTTCATTAGTGCGCTTCGCACACGATCTTTAGATTCTTTAACCGCACCCTCTGGTAAACCAACAATCGCAAAACTTGGTAGGCCGCCTGAAATATGCACCTCGATCGTTACCAAAGGGGCGTCCATACCGGTGGATGCTCGGGTAAAAACTTTAGCTAACTGACTCATACGGCTTCTAATTCCTCAAGACTCCATCTGGGCTTGACGGTGATTTCATTACCAACTGAAACTTGCCCTTTGGTTAACCTTAAATGCCCAGCAAGAGCGATCATTGCGCCGTTATCAGTACAAAATTCTTGTCTAGGGTAAAACACTTCGGTGTCTAGCTTTTTGCCCATTTTATTTAAAACCTGGCGTAGCGATTGATTGGCGCTCACACCACCTGCTACCACCAAGGTAGAATATTTGGTTTTTTCTAATGCACGTCTACACTTGATCATCAAAGTTTGTGTAGCTGCCACTTCAAAGGCTTTGGCAATGTCGGCCTTTTGCTCTGGATGCTTGGCAAAGGTGTTGCGTGCAAATGTCTTTAAACCACTAAAACTAAAATCTAGGCCTGGACGATCTGTCATCGGCCTTGGGAATTTGAATTGATTCTCGTCGCCTTGTTCAGCTAACGCTGCTAGCGCTGGGCCACCTGGGTAACCCAAACCTAAGATCTTGGCAGTTTTGTCAAACGCTTCGCCCACAGCATCATCTAAAGATTCACCTAGTATTTGATAATCACCAACGCTCTTAACATCAACTAACATCGTATGGCCACCGGAAACTAATAACGCCACAAATGGAAATTGTGGTTGTGTTTCTTCAAGTAATGGCGCCAACAAGTGCCCTTCCATATGATGCACTGCTAAGGCGGGAATATTAAGACTCCAAGCCAAACTTTTAGCAATGGATGAACCCACTAACAACGCCCCTGCTAAACCCGGACCAGCTGTATAAGCAATGCTACTAACATCACTAAGCTGTAACTTTGCCTCAGATAAGACTGCCTTTATTAAAGGAATGGTTCGTTGAATGTGATCACGTGAAGCTAGCTCTGGCACCACGCCGCCATATTCTGCATGCATTTCAACCTGTGAGAATAATTGATGGGCGATCAAGCCTTGATCTGATGAGTACAGCCCAATACCGGTTTCATCACAAGAGCTTTCAACACCAAGTGTGATGAACGGCTTAGTGCTCACTATGTGATTCGCCTAAGTAGACTTTTTTAACATCCTCATGAGATAAGATTTCTGCTTTATTGCCTTTAGCAATAATTCGCCCGTCGTGAAGTACGTAAGAATGATCACAAGTGTCTAGCATCTCACGATAGTTGTGGTCAGTGATAAGCACGCCAATGCCTTTGTCTCTTAGATGGTAAATAATTTGTTGAATATCACCCACTGAAATTGGATCAACGCCGGCAAAAGGCTCATCCAGCAATACAAATTTTGGGTTCATTGCCAACGCTCTGGCAATTTCCACACGTCTGCGCTCGCCACCTGAAAGACTTAAGCCATCAATATGACGAATGTGCTCAACACTAAATTCGTCTAACAACTCTTCTAATCGGTGTTTTCTTTGTTTTTTATCTAACTGGTTGTTGAGTTCCAAAACCGCCATAATATTATCTTCAACAGACAATTTTCTGAAAATAGAAGGCTCTTGAGGCAAGTAACCCAACCCTAGTTTTGCACGCTTATGCATCGGTAATTTGCTTACCTTGGTATTTCCAATATACACCTGACCTTTGCCTGCCCTTACTAGACCGCAAGCAATATAAAAACACGTGGTTTTACCTGCGCCATTTGGCCCTAACAAACCAACAATTTCACCTGCTTTTACTTCAAAAGAAACATCGCTAACAACCTCACGTCGAGCATATTTTTTACGAATATTTTGAACGGTTAATGTGTTTTCTTGCATAAATCAATAGAGCGTTATTTTGAGTATTTAATCTTACCCTAAATTAAATGAATTTGTTCAGAGCTATAAGCTTCAATCAAGGTGTTGTTTGACTTAATCAGTAACGCGCCTTGTTCATTAATACCGCTGGCAATGCCAATGGTTTTGTTGTCTTGATAATCAAGCTCTAACTGCTTGCCAAATAGATAATCATATTGATGCCACTGAGGCTTAAAATCAGAAAATCCATGTTGCTCAAAGCGCTGGCAAGACTTTAATAAATTGTTGATCAGTTTTTCATGTACGTCTACTAAACTAGGCGGGTTTGAGCAAATATTTGATAGATCGGTCCATGGGGTGTCGCATGTAAAATCTACGTCTAATTGATGATTTAATCCTAAGCCAATCACAACAGACTGAATATTATTTTGCACAGTGTTTTCAATCAAAATGCCGGCAAGCTTTTGATCTTTGAAATAAACATCGTTTGGCCATTTAAGCTTTAGGTCTTCAATTTGATATTCATCTTCTAGCGTATTAATCACCGATAAACCTATTGCTAAACTTAGGCCGTTTAATGCCACTTCTATAGGGAATGGATAACGCAATGACAACAATACACTGCTGTCTTTTTTACTCAGCCACGTTCGTTGATACTGCCCCTTGCCAGCAGTTTGCTCTCTCGCAATACAGGCTTTAATGCCTTTAGAAAAAGGAAGTTTAATCAGGTAGTCATTAGTACTGGTTGTTGACTCTAAAACAAAGCATTCAACACTGTCGATAAGCCTTAAATCAGAATAATCGACCATACAACAACCACTAACATTAATGATAACCAGACGGCGGCAGAGCCCATATCTTTTGCTGTGCCCGAAAGTGAGTGATACTCATCACCAATTCGATCAACTACCGATTCAATTGCTGAATTTAAAACTTCAACAATCAAAACTAATGCAATTGGAAAGATTAGCAACACTTGCTCAATAGACGAATCACTAAGCCAAAAGACTGAAGGTATTAATATGACACTAAGCCAAATTTCTTGCCTAAAAGCAGCCTCTGATTGATAGCACGATTTTAACCCCTGCATAGAGAATTTATACGCGCTAGCGATTCGACTCAATCCTTTTGCTTCATTTTTCATGCTTTGCATTTCAAACGTATAAAATAGTTAAATTGATTTTACATTAATTAGGGTTGGTTAGAGATTTATGAAATTAGCACTCGGTGTTGAGTACTTAGG